>DASSXA010000126.1:0-8864 GCA_035704315.1 Gaiellaceae bacterium | reverse complement strand
ATGGTCGTCGAGGTCGAGCGCGTTCTGGGCCCGATCGACCTCCTCGTCGCCAACGCGGGCATCAGCGGGCCGAGAGAGGCGACATGGGAGGCCGATCCGGTCCGGTGGTGGCACACCCACGAGGTGAACGTCCTCGGCGTTTTCCTCTGTTGCCGCGCAGTCATCCCCGGGATGATCGACCGCGGGCGCGGCCGGATCGTCATCACGGCGAGCGGCGCCGCGTACTTGCCCGGGTCGCGCTCGACCGCCTATGGCTCGAGCAAGGCTGCCGTCAACCGCTTCGGCGAGACGCTCGCGCAAGAGCTCCGGCCGGTTGGAATCCCGGTCTTCCCGATCAGCCCCGGGCTCGTGAAGACCGAGATGACAGGCGACGCTTTCCCGGACGACGCGCCGTGGACGCCGCCGGAGCTCGCGCCGCGTCTCGTTCGCGTCCTGGCCTCAGGGCGAGCAGACGAGCTCACCGGCCGCTACATCCACGCCGAGCATGACGACATCGAGGATCTGATCCGCCGCGCCGACGAGGTCGTCGAGAACGACGTCAACGCGATCCGCCTGCAACGCTGAGGCTCAAGCTCAGCTCGATTCGTCCGATTTGGCCGCGCCCAAACGGTGCTGAATCTCGGCGAAGCGTACGAACCCTCCGATCGGTGCCAGGCACCGTTAGGAGGGTTGAGGGTTCGCGTCCGGTGCGATTCACCCGCACCGCTCTAGCTCCTTGGGACGATCCACGTTGCGCGCGCCGAGCCGAGCAGCCGGCCGTCTTCGCCGAAGAGGGCGGTGCCCGCATAGAGCTTGCGGCCGTCCTCGCAGAGCGGCCAGCCCATCACCACGCACTGCTCGCTTGGGTGCGGCAGGTGCTCGACGTGCGCCGTGAGGCGGCCGAGCACTGGATTGCCACGCTGGCCGAACTCGACCGCGTACGCGCCGGGGCAGTCGAGCGCCGCCCAGACGAACTCGGAGGAGATCACGTCGTCGTGCGGCAGCCAGGTCGCCGCGACGAGCTCCCGACCCCCGACCGGCCCGGCATAGATCCTCAGTCCGTCCTCCCGCATCCATCCGCAGACGAAGCACTCGGGAAAGACGCTCTCGCGGTCGCCTTGTGGCAGCGCAGCAGTGGCAGCCTGGTCGAACGAGATCGGGTCGGGAATGTCGAGCTCGAGCTCAGCCGGCGCCGCTGCGGCGACGACCTCGGCGCCGTCACGGAGCTCGAGCGCTCCTTCCGTAACCACTTCGAGGGGACGCTCGAGCGGCGGCGGCCGACGGAGGGTGACCTCGGCAGGTCCATGCATGAAGGACGCGAGCAACCCGCACGTGTAGCCGCCGTTCGCCGAACCGGTCGGTCCGCGAAACTTCCGGTCGATGACCAGCTCCACGACGAGTAGACTATGTTTTCGACTATGAGGCGAAAACTATGAGGCTTGCGCTCGCTCAGATCAACACCGTGGTCGGCGACCTGGACGGAAACAGCGCCCGGATCGTCGGCCGGATGCGAGAGGCACGAGCTGCCGGCGCCGATCTCGTGCTGTTCCCCGAGCTCGCGGTCACCGGCTACCCCCCGGAGGACCTCCTCTTCCGGCCCGAGTTCCTGAGACAGGCGCGAGAGAGCCTCGATCGGATCGCCGGCGAAACGGATGGCATCGCCGCGCTGGTCGGATTTCCGTGGCTCGAGCGCGACCTCTACAACGCCTGCGCAGTTCTCGCCGGAGGCGAAGTTCGGGCGATCTACCCGAAGCGCTTCCTTCCGAACTACGGAGTGTTCGACGAAGTTCGCTACTTCCAGCCGGGCCGAGAGCTGCTCCTCCTGAAGTTGGGCGAGGCGCTGATCGGCCCCACCGTCTGTGAGGACATCTGGCAGCCCGGCCCGCCCGCGACGGATCTCGCGCTCGCCGGAGCGCATGTGATCGCCAACATCTCCGCCTCTCCGTTCCACGTCGGGAAAGGACAGGAGCGCGAGGAGATGCTCGTGACGCGCGCGCGGGACAACGCCTGCTGGGTAGTGCTCGTGAACGCCGTCGGCGGGCAGGACGAGCTGATCTTCGACGGTCACAGCCTCGTGATCGACGAGGAAGGCGAGATCGTCGCCCGAGCGCCGGCCTTCGAAGAGGCTCTGCTCGTCGTGGACATCGACGCCACTACCGCGGTGGCGCGCCGCCTCGTCGACGCGCGACGTCGTGCGCTCGCGAGGGAGCGGGAAATTCCCGACCCGCCAATCGTCGACCTCGGCGAGCCCCGGGCAGCTCAGAAGCCGGTGAAGCCGCTGGTCGCCGAGCCGCTCGACGACCTCGAGCAGATGCGGCTGGCGCTCGAGCTCGGTCTGCGCGACTACGTGGAGAAGAACGGGTTCGCCGAGATCGTCGTGGGCGTCTCGGGCGGGATCGACTCGGCGCTGACGCTCGCACTGGCGGTCGAGGCGCTCGGCCCGGATCGCGTTCACGCCGTCTCGATGCCCTCCCGTTACTCGTCGGAGGAGACGCGTCGCGACGCGAAGGCGCTTGCGGAGAATCTCGGCACCAGCTTCCTCGAAATTCCGATCGACCCGATCTTCGAGGGCTTCGAGCAGGCGCTTGCCGGCACCTTCGAGGGCCGGGAGCGGGATATCACCGAGGAGAACCTCCAGGCTCGAATCCGTGGAGTGCTGTTGATGGCGCAGTCGAACAAATTCGGCTGGCTCGTGGTTGCGACGGGGAACAAGTCGGAGCTCTCGGTCGGTTACGCCACGCTCTACGGCGACATGGCCGGCGGGTTCGCGCTCCTGAAGGACGTGTTCAAGACGGACGTGTTCCGGCTGGCGAGGCACATGAACGAGCGGACCGGCCGGGAGCTGATCCCCACGTCGATCATTGACCGGGCGCCGAGCGCCGAGCTTCGCGACAACCAGCTCGACGAGGATTCGCTGCCTCCGTACCCCGCGCTCGACCAGGTGCTCGAGGCCTACGTCGAGGACGATCGCTCACGCGACGACCTGACAGACGGGTTCGAGCCGGAGGTCGTCGAGCGTGCGATTGCGCTGATCGACCGGGCCGAGTACAAGCGCCGACAGGCTCCGCCGGGAGTGAAGCTGCGGCCGAAGGCCTTCGGCCGCGACCGGCGCACGCCGATCACGAACCGCTGGACCGGCTAGGGCCCGGCGTTTTCGGAGGGTCCGAGCTGGGGTCAGACCCCGTCACGAGAAGCGCACGGAAAGCGTGACAATTTCGTCACAGGGAGTCCACGGATCAGCATTGCCATGCCGCCGGTCATGGCCATTCTGGGGACGAATCGTTACGGACCCGCGACGGGGTCTGACCCCCGGTCGGCCCGGCTATCCGTCGCCTGGTTGCTCGGCGTCGCGCGCGCCCTCCTGAAGGAACATAAGTACCGCTGCTCTCGACAGTAGGACGTCGCGTTCGTCTCCCAGATCGGACTCGAAGCGCTCGACCAGCCGCTGGTAAACCGCAAAAGAGGGCTTCTCCGCGGAGACGGCTCTCCATCCGCGCCACGGTCTCTCGCAGCTCCGCAATGTCCGGCGTCAACTGACGACCTCCCGAAGCGCCCGGAACCAGCTGAGCCGCTCGGCGTAGGGCACTGCTGCGTTCGCCGGCGACGTTGACGGAAGGACGAAGAGCCGGGAGTCGCCGAGCCGCCGCTCCTGCACGCCCAGCTCCGGCCGCTTGTTGAAGACACCGCGGTATGCCTCCTTCCCGACGAACGCGATCCATCCCGGCCTCAGCTCATGCGCGAGGGCGGTTAGCCGCTCCTCAGCGCCCGCGAAGTCCCCGCGACGCAGATCGCCGGAGCCGGACGTCGTCCGCAGAGCGGCATTCGTGAGCCCGTAGCCGAACGAGGGCAGCTCGAGTTGCTCGTCGGGCGCGAGCAGCCGAGGAGTGAACTCGGCATCCCACAACAGCCGCCAGAAGTCGTTCCTCGGGTTGGCGAAGTGGGCGCCGGCCGCCGCCGACCACCGGCCCGGATTGATCCCGCAGAAGATCACCCGGAGATCGGGCGCAAGAACATCTGGGACCGCGCTAGGCGGCGGCTTCGAGCTCGGGCTCGGGCTCGCGGGCATCGAGGCGCAACTCAAACAGGCGCCTGATGTCCTCGCCACTCAGGGTGCTCTCGAAGCGAGAACGACGAGGCACGAAGCGGACGATGCTGACGCTCTCTTCGTGGACGCCGTAGCACCGCGCGTAGCACTCCGCCTCGTTCAACGTACGCAACCGCACGAGCGGGACCGTAAATTGCGCACCGGACGGTGACGGTTCGCGCCAAACATTTCGACTACTGGGTCACCCTCGACGACGAAGGCCTCTCCGCGGACGGACAAGCTTTCGAGCTCGAGGAGGCGAAGGCCGAGCACCTGCTGCTCGCCGGGCTCGCGCGTTGCTCGATCTCCAGTCTCCAGTACTTCGCGCGACAACGGGGCGTCGACGTAGAGGCCACCGCCTACGTGTCCGGAACGGTCACTCGCCGCGAGCAGGACGACCGGTACGGATTCACCAACATCGAGTGCCGGATGGACGTCCAGCTCGAGAACGGGCTGTCTGACGAGGATCTTCGCGCGCTGCTCGAGAGCGCCGAATGGGGCTGCTTCGTGAGCGCGTCGCTCAACCCCGCCCCCCGCTACAGCTGGCGCGTCAACGGACGCGAGCTGTGAGCACCGCGGTTCTCGACGTCGAGGCGGTGCGGGCGCGGTTCTCCGCCCTCCAGCGTCCGTTCATCTTCCTGGACGGACCAGCGGGGACGCAGGTCCCCGACACCGTCATCGATGCGATTGCCGGCTACCTGGGCGACTCGAACGCCAACGTCGGCGGCGCCTTCGAGACGAGCCGGCGCACCGGTGAGCTGATCGACAACGCCCGCGCAGCCGCGGCTCGGTTCCTCGGCTGCACGGAGCACGAAACGATCTTCGGCCCGAGCATGACCAACCTCAACTTCATGCTCACCCGAACCGCGGGGCGTGAGCTCAAGGAGGGCGACGAGGTCGTTGTCACGAGACTTGACCACGACGCCAGCGTCTCGCCCTGGCTCGAGCTCGCCCACGACCTGGGCATCAGCGTGCGGTTCGCGGATCTCGACCTCTCCGACCTCGAGGAGCAGCTCTCGGAGCGGACACGGGTGGTCGCGTTCCCCTGGGCCTCCAACGCGCTGGGCACGCTCGTCGACGCCGAGAGAATCTGCGGGCTCGCACACGACGCGGGCGCGCTCGCGTGGGTGGACGCGGTGCATTACGCACCACACGGTCCGATCGACGTGGCCTCGATCGGCGCCGACGTCCTCCTCTGCTCGCCGTACAAGTTCTACGGCCCGCATCTAGGGCTCGCTTTCGTCCGCCGGGAGCTCCTCGACCGCTGGCGCCCGTACAAGGTCCGCCCGGCGCCCGGTTACGAGACCGGGACGATGCAGCACGAGCTCCTGGCCGGATTCGTCGGAGCCGTCGAGTACGTCGAGTCGCTCGGCTGGGAGGCGATCACCGCGCATGAGCGCGAGCTCGGGCAACGCTTCCTGGACGGCCTGCCCTCCGACGTGCGGCTCTACGGACTGCCGACGATGGAGGGGCGCGTGCCGACCTTCGCCATCACGCTGCAGGACAAGTCACCCGCCGAGGTCGCTGAACACCTCGCTGACCGCGGGATCTTCGTCTGGCACGGCGACTACTACGCAGTCGAGGTGATGAAGCGCCTGCGCCTGCCGGACGGCGCGGTGCGCGTGGGGATCGTCCACTACAACACGGCAGACGAGATCGACCGCCTGCTCGCCGAGCTTAGAGCGCCCTAGAGAGCGACGGCCACCACTCGTCACCGCGCCGTGTCGCCGGGTTCGCCCGCGAGTAGCTCCGCGCCGCGGACTCGTCGACGGCGAGCGTGACGGGCCCGTGCACGATCAGACCGGGCTCGGCAGTCTCGCGGAGAAGGTCGGCGAAGAATCCGTCCACGAGCCACTCACGTCCCGGGGCCACGGCGGCGCGCACGCTGAGGCGGTAGAGCGACTCGGAGATCTCGTCGACGCGGTCGATGTGCGGGCGACGGATGAACGTCGTCGGCCCCTGGGGCAGGATCGACGCGACCGAGTCGACCATCTCTACGCCCTTCTCCCCGTCGGTGACGAAGACCTCGAGCTGGAGCTCCTTTGCACCGCTCGGCAGCACCCGCACTGACGGGATCTGCGAGTTGTGGATGTGGATCATCTCGCCGTCGAGCGTCCGGAGGCGCGTGTGCCTGAGAGAGACGTCCTCGACGATCCCCTGCAGCTCGTGCATCGGGATGTGGATCGTGTCGCCGACCGAGTACCAGCGCTCGATGAACATCGCGATGCCGGCGATGATGTCCATCAGCACGCGCTGGATGGCGAAGCCGACGAGGATGAGGAGGAACGACGCCCCGGCAAGGGCGGTCAGGCGGTCGATGCCGCCGATCAGCTGGCCGACGGAAAGGACCGCGGCCGTGACGAAACCGAGGTAGGTGATTGCGGCACGAACGATCGAGACCTGGGTCTCGCGCCGCTTCAGGCGCGTCATCCTCCCGGACTGCGACAGGTCGGTCTCGGCATGGCGCCGGTCGTTCCAGACGAGCACGCGCAGCGCGACCCACGCGCTCACGCGCGCCAGGAGCCAGGCGGCTGCAAAGAGCAGGATGATGATGATCGGTTCGAACATGGCCTCTGCGGCCAAGCTAGCCAGGCGGCCTCGCCTCGCACAAGCCGCTTCAAACAATCCTTACGAGTGTTCACCACATCGTGAAGGTCCTGGTTCTCGGCGGTACCGAGTTCCTCGGTAGAGCCGCGGTCGGGACGGCCCTTCAGCGCGGCCACGACGTCACCCTCTTCAACCGCGGTCAGACCAATCCCGAGCTCTTCCCCGAGGTGGGGAAGCTGCGAGGCGATCGCGCCGTCGATCCGATTCCTTCGGGCGAGTGGGATGCTGTCCTCGACACCTCCGGGGTGCTCCCGCGCGTCGTCCGTGCCTCGGCGGAGGCGCTGCGGGATTCGGTGCAGCGCTACCTGTTCGTTTCGAGCATCTCGGCCTATGCGAGCTTTCGCGAGCCGCCGACGGAGGGCTCGCGACGCGCCGAGCTGGGCGACATGCCGAGCGACGAGATGCTCCCGGGGTACGAGAACTACGGACCGCTCAAGGCCCTCTGCGAGGACGTTGTCAACGAGGTCTACGGCGAACGCGCGCTGATCGTCCGTCCTGGGCTGATCGTCGGGCCGCACGACCCGACCGGCCGCTTCACCTACTGGCCGCACCGAGTCGCCCGAGGCGGCGAGTTCGTCGCCCCCGGCCCGCCCGATCTGCATGTGCAGTTCGTCGATGCGCGAGATCTGGGCGCCTGGCTCGTCGACCTCCTCGAGCGCCGCGAGTCGGGGGCGTTCAACGCCACGCATCCGGGGATTTCTTGGACCGAGCTCGTCGCGTCGTGCTTACGTGTGACCGGCTCCGGCGGGCGCCCGGTCTGGATCGACGGCGATTGGCTCGCGAGCCAAGAGGTCGGAGAGTGGATGGAACTGCCGCTGTGGCTCCACGATCCCGACTGGGTCGGAATGATGCGGGCCGACGTCTCCCGTGCGCTCGGCGCGGGCCTGACGTTCCGCCCGCTCGACGACGTCGTCCGCGGGACCCTGGAGCTCGCCGAACCAACCGAAGGCGCTGGGCTCACGCCCGAGCGAGAGCGAGAGCTCGTTCGGGCGTGGAAGGCCCGTCAGTCGTAGGCCGCGCGCGCGCGCTTCCAGCGCTCGTCGTCGGTGCGGATCGGGTCGGGGTCGACGCCGCGTGCGTCGGCGGCGGCGACGGTCAGCAGCTGGAAGAAGACGATGTCGACGACTGGGTGCACGCTCGGTACAAGGGTTGTCTCGCAACCGAGTACCTCGAGGGCGCGAACGGCGTCGCCGGCGCGGCGTCCGTCCAGGACATAGGCTCGGACCCTCTCGTCGATCGCGGCGAGGTGGCCGTGAAGGAGCTGCTCCGTGTGGTGCGCCTCGGCCGGCAGGTGGGCCCCTTCCCGCAGCTTCAGGACGGCCTCCTGCGCCGTGGGCCAGGCGGTACCCGCGCCGGCAACGAGGACGCGACCGTCGGGCGGGTCGCCGACGTCCTGCTCGAGTGCGTCCGCAACGGTGTCCGGCAGCCAGGTCACGTCATCGCCGCGAAGCGCGGCCAGGGTCGCTACGGCGGCCGTGTAGCTCGCGGTGTGGCACCAGCTCTGCTCGATCTCGGGCGTCGCGACGACAACCTGGTCGGCCTCCTGGGCAAGCGGGCTCTCCGGCGCACCGGTGATGAGCCACACCGGGCCGCTCCAGGCGCGGACGGCCTCGAGCGTCATCCGCGTCGTGCCCTCGTGGCTGATCGCCACCAGCAGATCGGCGTCGCGCTCCGGTTGAAGAACGAGGTCGAGCGCCTGCACCGCGTCACCGCCCGTCTGGGCGGCGTGGAAGGAGGTCCCGCAGCCGGTGAAGAGGAGCCTGACCCCGGGAAATCGCTCGTCCGTGGGAACGCGGCGGAGCCAGTCGGGCTGCGCCGCCATCGCCGCTCGCGTCTTCTCGCCGGGCATCGGGGGGTCTATACCATCCGGCGCGTGGACGGCTTCGACTTCGTGCACCGGGAATCGGTGCGTTTTCGCGACCTGGACGGAATGGGCCACGTCAACAACGCGGTCTTCATGACGTACATGGAGTCCGCGCGCCTCGCGTTCCTGAGGTCGCTGGGGCTCGGTCACAACCCGCTCGAAGGCCTGATCCTGGCCCGCGCGGAGGTCGACTTCCGCTCGCCGATCGAGCTCGGCCAGGAGGTCGAGATCGGCGTCCGGCCGGGCCGGATCGGACGGAAGAGCTTCGATCTCGAGCACGAGGTCCGGGCGGACGGGATACTCGCGGCCGAGGGCAGGTTCGTCCTCGTC
>DASSXA010000124.1:0-7871 GCA_035704315.1 Gaiellaceae bacterium | reverse complement strand
AGATCAGGGCGATCGCCTCGCTTGCAGACAGCACTGCGGCTTCCTTCTCGGACTGATCGGCGTGATCGAGCCGGTTCTCGCTCACATTCCCGTCCTTCCCGTTCCAACCCGAACTCACACCCGACGTCCTAACGGGGTAGAAAGAGGTTCGGCGCGGTCCATGCGTGCGCGCGGCTGACCCCCCAGCGCGCCGGGCCGAAGCCGCGACACGCTCGCGTGCTCGGCTAGGACCGCGCCGACTCAGCCTCGGGAAAAGTCTTCCGACTTTTCCCGACCCTCCGGGGCAACCGGGTCGCCGCCTCCCTGAACTAGGAGGCCTTTGCGGCGAAGCGGGCAAAGCCCGCTTCGCGGCGGGTTTTACGCTGCTGGAGGTGGTGGGAGTTCGCCTGCTTCGATTTGTTCCGACGTCTTTTGGCACCAGGTTCGCATGAACTCCATCAGCTCGATGCCATAGGAAAGGGCTAGGTGTGGGTAGAGCTGCTCTTCCTCGATGAAGCCCGTGCGTGCTCCTGGCTCCATCTCACGGAACCGGTCGAGGACGAAATCGCAAAACTCCACGCGGGCGCGAAGGGTCTCCAGCACTTCCTCTCGCGACAGCAGGTCGCCGAAGAACAGCCGCAGTAGCCCTTCGTCCCTGAGCTCGAACGTGTACGAGTCGCTGTCCGTCAGCCAGTCGTGCAGCGTCGACTCGCCTTTCTTCGTCAGCCGGTACGACATCCGCTTGACGCCGCCGCGCGGGTCCGGCCGCGCCTTCACGAGCCCCCGCTCCTCCAGCCGGTGCAACTCGGGATAGATCTGCCCGTAGCTCGCGCTCCAGAAGAAGCGCGTGGAGAGGTCGATCGCGCGCTTGATCTCGTAGCCTGTCTCTGCTCCCAGGCGCAGCATCCCGAGGATGACGCGTGCAGTCGGGGTGAGGTGGCTTGACATATCTACCAGTTATATCGTAACCTCTCTACCAGATAGATGAGCGCGGTCGATGTCAGTGGCCTGCGAAAGTCGTATGACGGCGTCGAAGCCGTCCGCGGAATCGACTTCGACATCCGCGCAGGAGAGGTTTTCGGTCTGCTCGGACCGAACGGTGCAGGCAAGACGACGACGCTGGAGATCCTCGTCGGGCACCGGACCCGGGACGCCGGAGAGGTCCGGGTCCTCGGGACCGATCCACAACGTTCCAACAGCTCCTGGCGGGGACGGATTGGTGTGGTGCCCCAGTCCGGTGAGCTCTTCCCCAACCTGACTGTCCGCGAGCACCTCGATCTCTTCGCCGGCTACTACCAGAAGCCGCGGTCACCCGCAGACGTGCTCCGACTCGTGGGTCTAGAACAGAAGGCCGACGCCAAGACCCGCACCCTTTCCGGAGGCCAGCAGCGCCGCCTCGACCTGGGCGTTGCCCTGATCGGGGACCCGGAGCTCATCTTTCTCGACGAGCCGACGACGGGCTTCGATCCCGGCGCGCGGCGGGCCGCGTGGGAAACGATCCGGTCCCTGCGTTCGCTCGGCAAGACGGTGCTACTGACCACGCACTACATCGAAGAGGCCCAGCAGCTCGCCGATCGCGTCGCCGTGCTCCGGCAGGGCCAGATCGTCGCCTCTGGGACGCCGGCAGAGCTGATCGCGAAGGCCCCGGCCACGGTGATCCGCTACCGCTTGAACGGCGAAGAGGTCGCGTTCCAGACCGAGGATCCAACGCGCGCCCTGAACGAGCTCACCGGCGAGGCGCTGCGCGACGGCTTCGAGCTCGAGGCGCTGGAGGTTCACCGGGCGACGCTCGAGGACGTCTACCTCGACCTGACCGAGGAGACGCCCGAATGAGGCTCTTCCTTCACCAGCTCCGGGCCGAGCAGAAGCTGTTCTGGCGGAGCCGCGAGCTCGCGTTCTTCACCTTCCTGCTGCCGATCCTCTTCTTCCTGCTCCTCGGCTCGGCGTACGGCGACGAGGAGATCGACGGAGTCAACGGGTACACGTACCTCCTCGCCGGGATGCTCGGCTACGGCGCCGCTTCGACCACGTTCGCCGGACTGGCCCTGCTCCTCGTGATCCGTCGGGAGTCGGGCGTCCTCAAGCGGCTTCGCACGACACCGCTCTCGTCGTCCACATACATCAGCGCCGTACTCGCCTCGATCATCCTGATCTTCTTGCTCGAGGCGGCGATCCTGGTCGCGCTCGGCCGGATCGCCTTCGACGTCCCACTGCCCGAGTCGATCTTCTCGCTGATCGTCGTGCTCCTGCTCGGGGCCGGATCCTTTGCCGCGCTGGGAATCGCGCTCGCAGCACTCATTCGCAGTGCCGAGGGCTCCTCGGCGGTCGTGAACGCGCTCTACCTGCCGATCGCGTTCATCTCGGGCGCGTTCTTCTCGCAGGAAGCCTTCCCTGAAGTCCTGCGCGGGCTGGGCGAGATCCTGCCGCTCAGCCATCTGATCGTCCTGTGCCGCGACGTGATGATCCACGGCGACCGGGTCTGGGATCAGCTCGACGACGTGGCGATCGTGGTCGTCTGGGGCGTCGCCGGATTGATCGTCGCACTGCGTCGCTTCCGCTGGGAGCCCAGAGAGCGTTAGCCCCTCATCCGTTGCGGGTACAAACACGCGTGATGCGGTCCGAGCCCGGCACCCTCGCCTTTGCGGTCCACGGGCGCGAGCCCCCGGCGCTCGAGGTGCGGGTGAACTTCGGCATGTTCGCCGGCCGCGCGGCGACAGCCGCCGAGATCGACGCTCTCGCTCAGCAGCTGCTCGAGAAGGTCGGCTCGGTATCGATCGTGTCCGAGGAGCGACACGAGATCGACCCGCATTCGGAGGCGTCGGTCCATCAGGTGCGGATCGAGGTGCCGGCAGACGGGGTGCCGCCGGAGGTCGGCAGGCGGCTGGAGCTTGCGGGCCGGCTGATCGAGACGGCGGAGCGCTGGGCGGGCGAGTGCATCGCCGATCGCCACGTCGAGCTTACGTAGTCGGCGCTGCCTCCAGATGTCGGGCGATCCGCTCGAGCGCGCGCTCGGCTTGGTGCGTCGCGACGGGCGCGAGCGCCTGGCTCCCCATCCCCCTGAGCAGTCCGGCGCCGTCCACCTCGGCAGTCCAGTGCATCATCGTCCCCGCGCCCTCGGGGTCGAGATCGAAGTAGCTGTTGACGGAGACACGGCCGCCTAGGCTCTTGCCCGCGGCGCGCAGGCGCGCGTGCTCGGGCTCGCGGATCTCCTCGACATGAACCGCGACCCGGATTCGGACTCCACCGGGCAACGGCAGCCGGACCGTCAGCGTCCAGTGGGTTCCGTGAGCCTCGACCAGCTCGATCGCGGAGAACGCGGCGGACATCTCGTCCGGATCGGTAAGCGCGCGGAAGACGTCCTCCGGCGCGGCGTCGAAGTGCCTCTCACCGTGAATTTGCACGCGGCAAGGCTAGTGCCCGGGCGCCGCGTCAGTTAGTATGGGCAGTGCTACTTGACCGGTTAAGCTACGTCCGAGAGAGGATCTCGTGAGCAGCAGGCCCCAATTTCCGCCCGACTTCCTCTGGGGTGCCGCCACGTCGGCGTACCAGATCGAGGGCGCGACCAAGGAAGACGGCCGGGGCATGAGCATCTGGGACACGTTTTGCGCAACGCCGGGCAAGGTCAGAAACGGCGACTCCGGCGCGATCGCGTGCGATTCGTACCACCGCTACCCGCAGGACATCGCACGCATGCAGCAGCTCGGCCTCGACGCTTACCGGTTCTCGATCGCGTGGCCGCGGGTCCTGCCCGACGGGCGTGGCCGGGTGAACGAGCGCGGCCTCGACTTCTACGACCGCCTCGTCGACGAGCTCCTCGCGGCCGGTATTCGTCCGTTCGCAACGCTGTACCACTGGGATCTCCCGCAGGCGCTCGAAAACGAAGGCGGGTGGCCCGAGCGCGCGACGGCCGAGGCGTTCGTCGAGTATGCGGAGGTCGTCGCCCGACGGCTCGGCGATCGCGTCGGGCACTGGGTGACCCACAACGAGCCCTACTGCTCGTCCTGGCTCGGATACGCCCTCGGCCTGCATGCGCCGGGTCGAACGGAGCCTGGTACCGCGGTCGCCGCCGCGCATCACGTCCTCCTCTCTCACGGCCTCGCGGTCGACGTGCTTCGGCGTGAGTCCCACGACGCCCAGGTCGGGATCGTCCTCGATTCCTGGCCGGTCTATCCCGCCAGCGGCGCTCCTGGCGACAGAACAGCGGCGTGGGAGGCGGACGGCTTTCGCAACAGGCTCTTCTTCGACCCGGTCTTCCGCGGCCGCTATCCGGAGGACGTCCTCGAGCAGCTCGGAACCATGGCGCCGCCGATCCGCGCAGGCGACCTGGACACCATCGCGGCGCCGGTCGACTTCGTCGGACTGAACAACTATTCGCGGACGATCGTGGAAGCGGACGAGCACGGCAGGCCCCGCGTCGTGCCCGCCAACGAAGCGCCGGTCACAGCGACGGGGTGGGAGATCTATCCGGACGGAATCTACGAGGTGCTTGTGCGTCTCCACCGGGAATACGGCGTCCGGTCGCTGTACGTGACCGAGAACGGGGCAGCATTCCCCGACGAGCGCGGCCACGACGGCCGGATCGACGACCGCGAGCGGATCGAGTACCTGGCTCAGTACCTCGGGGCAGTCTCCCGGGCGATCTCCGACGGCGTGCCCGTCCACGGCTATTTCGTCTGGTCGCTGCTCGACAACTTCGAGTGGGCCTCCGGATACTCGAAGCGCTTCGGGCTGCTCTACGTCGACTATCCGACGCTCGAACGCGTTCCGAAGTCGAGCTTCTACTGGTACCGCGACCTGATCGGCGCCGGGCAGCTGCCCGAGCCGGCGCTCAGCGCTACCTAGTCCGAGCCGAGCGCGACGAAGTGATCGAGCTCGGCCTGCTCGAGCCGTGCCACGCCGTTACCGTCTCCCGGCTCGTCCGTCCTCTCCTCCCGGAGGACGTGCTCCAGCACATCGGACGCGCCCACCTCGCGTTCGATCTGATCCCACTTCTTGTGCAGGTGTGGCACCGAGGCGATGAGCATCTTCGTGTAGGGATGTAGCGGGTTCCCGAAGACCTTCTCGGTCGCACCCATCTCGACGATCCTTCCACGGCGCAGGATCATCGTCCGCTCGCTGATGTAGTTGCCGAGCGAGAGGTCATGCGTGATGAAGAGGATTCCGAGGCCCCGCGCCTTGAGGTCGCCGAGCAGGTTCAGCACATCGATCCGAGTCGAGGCGTCAAGCATGCTGATGATCTCGTCGGCCACGAGCAAACGGATCTGGAGGAGCAACGCTCGGGCGATCAACATGCGCTGAAGCTGACCGCCGCTCAGCTGGTGCGGATACTTGTTGAGGACGTCGCCCGGGTTGAGGCTCACGGCCTCGAGCGAGCGCTCGAGCTTCGCATTCCACTCCGACGAGCTCAGCCCGGCGAAGTACTCGTTCCGCAGCATCGCGAACACGTGCGACGCTTTGAAGATCGGGTTGTAGGAGCTGAACGGATCCTGGAACACGCCCTGGACGTCGGCGTAGTACTCCTTCAGCTTCCTGCCGGTCAGCGTCGAGATGTCCATGCCGTCGAACGTGATCGACCCGCGGGACGTCGGCATGAGCCGGAGGATCATTTTGCCGATGGTCGACTTTCCGCTCCCGCTCTCGCCGATCAGCGATACGACTTCGCCGGGCGTCACCGCGAAGCTCACGTCGCGGACGGCCAAGAGCTCGCCCGAGCCGAACGCACCGGTCCGGTAGGACTTGCAGCAGGTATCGAGCTCGAGCATCAGGCAGCCTCCGCCTTCTCGGCCTTCCAGCATGCGGCCAGATGCCCGGGTTCGAGTGACGCAAACGGCGGCTCCTCGTCGCACTTGGCGAATGCCAGCGGGCAGCGGGTCTTGAACCTGCAGCCAGTTGGTGGGTCGATGAGGGGCGGCGGGCGACCAGGGATTCCGCTGAGGCGCTTCTCCGCGTACCTGACTCCGACCTCAGGCAAAGAGGAGAGCAGAAGCTGCGTGTACGGGTGCCTCGGAGAGGTGACGACGGTCTCCGCAGGCGCCTTCTCGGCGAGCTTGCCCGCGTACATGATCAGGATCGTGTCTGCGATCTGGTACAGAACGGAGAGGTCGTGCGTGATCACGATCATGCTCTTGACGAAGCCGCGGTCGCGGAATTCGACGAGTAGCTCGGAGACGGCCCTTTGCGTCGAGACGTCGAGCGCCGACGTCACTTCGTCGGCGATGAGGAGCGACGGATCGAGGAGGGAGGAAAGCACCATCACTACCCGCTGCTTCATTCCGCCCGAGAGCTCGATCGGGAATCTGTCCAGCACGTCCTGGTCCAAGCCGACGAGCTTGAGGCGGCGCTTGAATTCCGGCAGGACCGTGTCCGGCTCGATGTTTCGGGACCGAAGGAGCTCCGTCGCCATCGTCCCGATCCGGCGCGTGGGGTTCAAGGCGCTGAGCGCGTACTGCGGGATGATCGAGACCTCCTTGAACCGGAACGCGTTCATCTTCGAGTCGTCCGAGATCGGGAGCTTCCTGCCGTCGAGCTCGACACTGCCTGCGACGTGCCGCATTCGCGCGTCGAAGCGGATGAGGCTCTTGCCGAGCGTCGACTTGCCGCACCCCGACTCGCCGGCGAGCCCCATGATCTCGCCGTCCGAGATCTGGAAGGTCGCTCCGTCGACCGCTTTCACGTCGCCTCGAAGCGACTGGTAGTAGACCGCCAAGTCGTCGACGCGCAGGCTCACTTACATGTCCCTCAGCCTGGGGTTGAAGATCTCGTCGAGCCCGACGTTCATCACGTAGAGCCCCCCGACGATGCCGATGATCCCGACGCCGGGAGGGATGAACCACCACCACGACCCGAGCAGGAGTGCACTCGAGAGGAAAGCGTTGTTCATCATCAACCCGAGCGACATCGACTCCGAGGGCCCGAGGCCGAGAAAGTCGAGGGACGCGCCGATCAGGATCGCGCCGCCGAACAGCAGGATGAACATCATCAGCAGATAGGAGCTCATGTTCGGCGCGATCTCGGTCGTGATGATCTGCCGAGTCCTCCTCCCGCTGATCCGAGCGATGTCGACGAACTCCCTTGTCTTCAGGGTGAAGGTCTGCGCCCGCACAGCTCTCGCGGCCCACGGCCACGAGGTGAGCCCTACGAGGATCGCCTCGGTCGCGTAGCTGTGCACGTTCACATACGCGGCGACGATGATCAGGATCGCGAGCGTCGGGATCACGAGGACGACGTTCGTGATCATGTTCAGCACGTCGTCGAGCCAGCCGCTCCGATAACCGGCGGTGAATCCGACGGTTGCGCCGATCAGCCAGGCGATGCCGCCGCCGACGAGGCCCACAAGGAACGTCGCCCGCAGGCCGTGGACGAATTGACTGAACACGTCCTGGCCGAAGGAGGTCGTGCCGAACCAGTAGTCACTCGACGGGGCCTGGTCGGTCGGACCGCCGAACTCGAGCGGCTCGTGCGGCGTGAGCATTGGGCCGAAGATTGCGAGCGCGAAGAGGAAGAGGACGACGGCGAGCCCGACCACGAATTTCCAGTTTCGGAATGCGAAGTACAAGAACTCCGAGCGCCGCGCCGTGATCGGCGCTGCAGCCGGCGCACCCTGGGGAGAGATCGGCCCAGTCGCCTCGGCAGGTACAGGCGCCCCTGCGGTCGTCATGACCCCGGCCCCTGGCTTGGAGACGGCCATCACGCACCACCCTGCATCCCGATCCGCGTCCGCGGATCGATGAAGACGTAGGCGATGTCGATGATGAAGTTCGCGAGCAGGACCCCGACGATCAGAAAGAGAAAGATTCCCTGGATCAGGAAGTAGTCGCGGTTCTGGATCGCGCTCAAGGTCAGGCTTCCGAGACCGGGATAGGAGAAGACGATCTCGACCACGATCGCGCCCG
>DASSXA010000073.1:0-8026 GCA_035704315.1 Gaiellaceae bacterium | reverse complement strand
TTGTCGCTTGCGACCGGGTCCGGTAGACCGGATACTTTCCGGCCGGAGCGCGGATCGGCGGCGGCCCCGCCTTCCGCAACGGCGAAATCCGGCGATGGAGGTGGCGTAGTTTGAAGCAGCGTGGGTTACTAGGTTTTCTGGTCTTGCTCATAGCCGTCCTCGGCCTTGCGGCCGTCGGCTGCGGCGGTGATGACGGCGGCGGTGGGGGTAAGGCGACTGCGCTTCCGTCTGCGTCCTGCGGCCCGATTCGCTACGAAGGCGACGGCGATCCTGAGGCGCTGATCGCCTCGGACTTCCCGCTCCAGGGTGCGAACCGCTCGCTGACCACGGAGATGGCGGACGCCGTCGAGTTCGCGCTCAAGCAGCGCGACTGGAAGGTTGGGGACATCAACATCGGCTTCCAGTCCTGCGACGACTCGACCGCGCAGGCAGGGAGCTGGGACTCCGCGAAGTGCTCGTCGAACGCGAGGGCCTACGCGGAGAACGAGAAGATGATCGGCCTCATCGGGACGTTCAACTCGGGCTGTGCGAAGCTCGTCATCCCGGTGCTCAACCGGGCGTCGAACGGGCCGGTCGCGATGGTCAGCCCGTCGAACACCTATCCCGGTCTGACCATTGGCGGCCCCGGCACCGAGGCTGGTGAGCCTGACAACTACTACCCGACGGGCACCCGCAACTACGCGCGCGTGGTCTGGAACGACCAGTTCCAGGGCGCCGCGAATGCGCAGTACGCAAAGGAGCTCGGGCTGAAGAAGGTCTTCGTGCTCAACGACGGCGAGACCTACGGCCAGGGCATCGCGACGCTCTTCATCAACTACGCCAAGAAGCTCGGGATCGGGATCCTCGGCAACCAGAAGTGGGACAAGAAGGCATCGAGCTACGAGTCGATCGCCAGCCGCATCAAGGCCTCTGGCGCGGACTCGGTGTTCCTGGGCGGCATCGTCTGCAACAACGGCGGGAAGCTGATCAAGGACCTCCGAGCAGGGCTCGGCCCCAACGTGCAGCTGGTCGGACCGGACGGCTGGACGCCGATCTCGGCAACGATCGATGGCGCCGGGGGGGCTGCGAACAGCATGTACATCAGCCAGCCGGGCATCCCGGTCGATCAGCTGGCCGGGAAGGGGAAGCAGTTCGTCGACGACTTCAAGGCGGACACCGGCAAGTCCACGGTCGACCCGTACACCGCCTATGCGGCCCAGGCGGCCGAGGTGCTGCTCGACGCAATCGACCGGGCAGGCAGCACCGACCGTGCGAAGATCGCCGAGGAGCTGTTCAACACGGACGTCAAGGACGGCATCCTGGGCAACTTCAAGATCGACGAGAACGGCGACACGACGCTCGGCACGGTCACGTTCTTCCAGGTCAAGAACGGCGAGCCGACGTTCGTGAAGACGATCACCCCCGAGCTGAGCTTCGTCAAGGGGTAGGCAAGACGGAGCAAAAGGAGTAGTGCTGGGGGAGGACTTGGTCCTCCCCCAGCGCATCCAAGGAGGCATATGGTCACGCAGGCGCGCCGCCTTCCGTTCCCGACCGTTAGCGGTCGCCTGTCCGAAAAAATCGTGCCCGCGTTCGCGACGCTCTTGGTCGCGGCGCTCTTCATCTGGCTGCTCGTCAACCTGATCAAGACGCCGGCAGAGTTCTACCGGCTCTTTCTGATCGGCCTGACAAACGGGGCCATTTACGGTCTCGTCGCTCTCGGCTACTCGCTCGTGTACGGCATCCTCGAGCTGATCAACTTCGCCCACGGCGACGTTTTCATGCTCGGCGGCATGCTCGTCGCGACGATGGTGTCGAGCTTCGGGCTCGCCGGCGACTCGGGCATCTTTCTCTGGTCGATGATCCTGCTGATGCTCGTGATCGTCATGGCCTTCTGCGCTGTCCTCAACACGACGATCGAGCTCGTTGCCTACCGGCGCTTACGCCACGCGCCTCGGCTCGCGCCCTTGATCACGGCGATCGGAATGTCGTTCATTCTCCAGAACATCGCCCTTGTCTGGAAAGGTGCGCGGCCGACGTCGGTCGATTCGATCCTGCCGCGCGGGGACGTCTTCACGATCGCCGGCGTCCCCTACACCTGGGACAAGCTGATCGTGCTGCTCTTCACGATTCCGGTCCTCATCGTCCTGCTGTTGCTCGTCCAGAGGACGAGGCAAGGGAAGGCAATGCGTGCCACGGCTCAGGATCGCGACGCCTCGGCGATGATGGGCATCAACGTCAACCGGACGATCTCGTTCACGTTCTTCATCGCCGGCTCGCTGGCGGGCGCCGCCGGCCTGCTCTACGCGCTCTACGTGACGAATGTCCGTTACGACGAAGGCTTCCGGCTGGGCTTGATCGCCTTCACGGCGGCGGTCGTCGGCGGCATCGGAAACCTTCCGGGAGCCGTCCTCGGCGGCCTCCTGATCGCGATGATCGAGTCGTTCAACAACGGGCTCAGCTGGGCGACGCCGGGAAGCGATTGGACCCAATCGATCATCTTCGCGACCCTGATCATCATCCTCGTCTTCAGGCCCGAGGGCCTCCTCGGAGAGAGGACGCCCGAAGGTGGCTAGCACGCTGACAGAGTGGCGGGGCCGCGCCTCGGAGGCGCTGCGGCTCGATTACGTCCGGGCTCAGTGGAGGCGACTCCCGCGCCGCGTCCGGAGCGCCGCCCTCCCGACGATCGTGATCGTTCTTGCGTTCCTCTACCCCTACTACCGCTCGTCGCTGCCCGAGATCCCGCTCTTCGGCCCGTTTCCGACCGTCGATACGGCGGTCACGATGACGATCTTCATCATGATGGCGATCGGCCTGAACATGGTGGTCGGCTATGCAGGGCTGCTCGACCTCGGGTACGTCGCCTTCTACGCGGTCGGCGCCTATACCGCTGCGTGGTTTGCCTCACCGCACTTCGGCGAGTCGCTGACTTTCCACTTCGGCGCAGTCGGCGTCAATCCGAAAGCCGCCGGATTCCACATCTCCATCTGGGTCGTCATCTTCATCGCCGCCTTCCTCACGGCGTTCATCGGCGTGCTCATCGGCTTGCCGACCCTTCGACTCCGCGGCGACTACCTCGCGATCGTGACGCTCGGCTTCGGGGAGATCATGCCCCAGATCGCCCGCAACGGCGACAACCTCTTCGGCACCGGGTTCAACCTCACGAACGGCGCCCAGGGCATCAACCCGATCGACCCGCCGGGCTTCGGGGAGAGGCTCAACCGGTGGCTCGGGCTACCGGCGGACTACCTGACGTTCCAGAACGGGATCTACGTCTTCTACTGGACCGCCCTGGTCTTGCTCCTGTTCACTGTCTTCTGCTCGGTGCGCCTGCGCGATTCCCGTCTCGGCCGGGCGTGGATCGCGATCCGCGAGGATGAGACCGCGGCCGCAGCGATGGGCGTGCCACTCATGCGGACGAAGACCTGGGCCTACGCCGCGGGGGCGTTCTTCGGCGGTATGGCGGGCGCGTACTACGCAAGCTTCAAGAGCGGAACGTTCCCCGACGACTTCTTCTTCAACATCTCCGTCTTCATCCTCTGCATGGTCATCCTCGGCGGCATGGGGAACATCTGGGGCGTGATCGTCGGAGGCGGCTTCCTCGCCTACTTGAACCAGGAGGGCCTCGGCAACATCGGGGCTCAGATCAATTCCACGTTCGGAACGGACATCGACGTGCCGCTCTACCAGTTCGGCATCTTCGGCGTGATCCTCGTCCTCGTGATGCTGTTCAAGCCAGAAGGCCTGATCCCGAGTGGTCGCCGAAAGGCCGAGCTCCAGGAGGGCGACCAGCCATACCTCTACGACGTGCGAGGCGCGCCCGAATGAGCGCGGACACGCTGCTCGTCACCGACGCGCTGCGTAAGGAGTTCGGCGGCCTCGTGGCCGTCAACGATGTCGACTTCACGATCCCGACCGGCTCGATCATCAGTCTGATCGGCCCGAATGGCGCCGGCAAGACGACCTTCTTCAACATGCTCACCGGGGTCTACAAGCCGACAGCGGGGTTGATCGAGCTCAACGGCGAGGACGTGACGGGGAAGCCTCCGCATGCGATTACCGAGCGCGGCATCGGCCGCACCTTTCAGAACATCCGCCTGTTCCACAACATGACCGCGCGCGAGAACGTCATGGTCGGCATGCATGCCCGGCTCAAGGGCGGGATCGTGAAGAGCGTGCTGCGTACGCCGGGCGTCAAGAGGGAAGAGCGGGAGGCGGCGGAGCGGGCGCGTGAGCTGCTCGCGTTCTCCGGGCTTCAGCGCAGCCAGTGGGAGCAGTACGCGAAGCATCTCTCCTACGGCGATCAGCGCCGGCTCGAGGTCGCCCGAGCGCTCGCGACGCAACCGAAGCTCGTGCTCCTCGACGAGCCAACGGCGGGCATGAACCCGCAGGAGACAGCCGAGTTCACGGCCTTTGTCTCGCGCCTCCGTGAGGAGGAGAAGCTGACAGTCCTGCTCATCGAGCACGATATGCGCGTGGTCATGGGGGTTTCGGACCGGGTGACGGTGCTCGACTACGGCGAGAAGATCGCGGAGGGGTCGCCGCGCGACGTCCAGAGCGACCCGCGCGTGATCGAGGCTTACCTCGGGGCCGCGGCGGTGGCGCAGTGAGACGTCGCTTGCGATGTCTCCTTCAGGCCGTGCGGCCAAGGCATCGCTTGCGATGCCGTTTAAAGGGCATGCTGGCTTCGCCAGCGTGTCCGTCCGCTGTGCCCGTGCGGCCGTCTGAAATGAGCGGTCGACACGCTGGAACTGGGGCGGTGGCGCAGTGAGTGAGACGGCTCCCGCGCCGGCAGCCACCGACGGCTCGAACAAGATCCTCGAGCTCGAGGACGTCCACACCTTCTACGGGTCGATCCAGGCGCTTAAAGGCGTCTCGCTCGATGTCGGTGAGCGTGAGATCGTCACGCTGATCGGTGCGAACGGTGCCGGCAAGTCGACGACGCTGCGTTCGATCAACGGCCTCAACCACCCCAGGCAGGGACGGATTCGCTTCCAGGGCCGGGACATCACCGACGAGGCGCCGCACAACATCGTGAAGATGGGTATCAGCCAGTCGCCGGAGGGCCGGCGGCTCTTTCCGCGCATGAGTGTGCTCGAGAACCTGGAAATGGGGGCGTTCCAACGCTCGGACCGGTCCGACATCAAGGAGTCGCTCGACCGAGTGTTCTCGCTCTTCCCTCGGCTCGCGGAGCGCAAGAGCCAGCGCGCGGGAACGCTCTCCGGGGGCGAGCAGCAGATGTGCGCGATCGGGCGGGCCCTGATGGCGCAGCCCAAGCTCCTGCTCCTGGACGAGCCCTCGATGGGCCTCGCCCCGATCTTCGTGGAGAAGATCTTCGAGATCGTCAAAGAGATCAACGACCAGGGAACGCCGATTCTGCTCGTCGAGCAGAACGCGCTGATGGCGCTCGAGACAGCGAGCCGCGGCTACGTGATGGAGACCGGCCGGATCGCGCTGGCGGACGACGCGAAGAAGCTCCAAGAGAACGAGCAGGTTCGCGAGACGTACCTGGGCATCAGCGAGTAGTCACACGGATCGGGAAGTACGGCGGCGCGACGATGTACGCGACGCGCGGCTCGCCTCCGAAACGGGCCTCCGCCATCGCCAGCGCGGTTGAGAGGTTGCGGGTGGGGACGAAGCCGAACTGCCGGGCGGCGAGCGCGTCGCGGCAACCGGCGACGAAGACGGCGCCGGCTCGTTCGATGACGGGGAGGCAGGCCGCCCAGTCGGCGAACGGGAGGAGCGGGTGGCATGCACGTCCCTCCCGGTAGGCCCAGAGCGCGCGTGGGTCGGCGGCGGCGGTGAGCTCGGCCTCGGCCCACGCGGCCGGTTCGTGCGCGGCGCGCGTGCCCAGCATCCGCAACGCGTTGAAAAACGCGCGGTACGGCGACTGAGCAGGATGGGGGAAGCGCCGATCGAACGGTGAGAGCAGGATCACCGTCCCTCCCTCGGCAAGCGGGAACTCGTCCCGCCAGAGGCGGAGCGCGAGGCCGAGCGCCAGGTAGGCGCACAGCACCGGGTTTGGCCGCTCGCGCGGAAGGTACGGCGTCGTCGCCGGCACGCCGACGACGAGAACGTCTGCCGGACCATCGAGCTCCGTGGAGCGCGCGTCGAGGCCGCGAAGGAGCGCCTCGACGTGGGCCACCGCAGGCGGCCCGCCAAAGGCAGCTGTCGCAGTCAACTCACGGGGAATCGAGCTCAGGAGCCGGCTGCGAAGCGCTCCGGGAGCAAGGCGAAACAGCATCCGGACCGGCGAAGCGGCGATGCGCTCGAACGAGCGCTTGTCATGCGGATAGCCGTGGAAGGCGCCGGTCACCGTCGGAGGGTTGAGGGTGAGCGCAACCGCGATCACGGGCACGCGCCGCGCGAGCACGCGGTCGAGCGCCAGCGACAGGCGCCAACCGGGCGATGCCGAGGTTTCCAGCAGAGAGGTCGCGCCGGCAGCGCGGATCGTCTCTGGCCCCGTTGCCGCCAGGAGCGCCGCCGGGCCGCCGTGGAGCATCGTCTCCGCGGCGGAGACGACAATGACAGCGTCGGCCTCCAACAGCGCGGGGTTCACGCGAAGCGCAAGCTCGCGCTCTTCACCCAGGGCGACGAGATCCGGGCGCTCGGCATCGTGGACCTCCACACGGCCCGAGAAGCGCCGCGCGAGCTCGGGGAGGACGAGATGCTCGAGATCCTCGTGTCCGGCACGCCGCGCGAGACCTCCCGCGACCAGGATGGTCTGGCGCTGCAGCGCGACCCCGGCACGCTCGAGCTCCCCAACGACAGCGGCGAGCGCCTCCTGTCGAGGGTCCCGCAGGGCGCTTGGGACGGGGAGCGCCAGGGGCTCGACGACGATCGTGACGCGGGCTCCTGGTGGCAGGAGCTCCTCCAAGGACGGTCCGGTGATAGGGAAGCGCAGCGCCTCCTGAACTGCGGCGCCGACGTCGGTCAGCGCCTGCGCCGGCGGCGGTGCCCGCAACACGTCGGCGTCGTCCGGCAACTCGACGATCTGCAGCCGAGAGCCGACGAGAAGCGGAACCCGCACCCGCGCTACGGAATCGAGCGGTACAGGCGGAGAAACGTGCGGCGGAAGCCCCGCTTCGGCCAGAAGCGCGACGAGAGCAGGTTCGTCTCCCGCCAGTCGGTGACCATCGTGTCGTAGCCGTGTTCGTGGGCCCACGCGAAGGAGGCCTCCGTCAGCGCAACCCCGGCGCCGGAGCCGCGGACATCGGGCCGAGTCGCCGCCCAGCTCAGGAGGACGGCGCGCTGGGGCCGGGCGAGCCCGGCATGGGTGCTCGACAGCTCAGCGGATGCGAGCTGGAACGCGCCGACGATTCGCCCGTCCTGCTCGGCGACGAGGTCGCCGATTTCGGGATTACCGAGATCCTCGAGGATCTCTGTACGGATCTCTTCGGGGCTCTCGCGGGGTAGCCCGATGCCGAAGACCGGGGATTGCGCCTGGTGCTCGACCAGGAGCGGCGAAAGCTCGACGAGTACGTCGATGTCCTTCTCCTCTGCGGTGCGCACACCCGGAGGCCAGGGAACGTCCCGCACCTCCGAGATCCCGTGCGCATGCTGATGGCCGAAGCTCAGGCGGTGCCAGGCGTCCAGCAAGGGATCGTCGAAGGTGGGCGCCATGACGTAGTGGCGCGTGCGCCCTTCCTCGAACCAGCGCGTGGAGGCGACGGCATAGAGGTCACGAATGTCTTCGGGCTCTTCGACCGCATGTCCCGCGGGATCGACCCAGATGTTCGCGCCCCATCGGCTGTCGTCCTTCCGGATGCCGAGGAGATAGCCCACGACGCGGCCGTCTCTGGCGGCAACCGCACCCGACGCGTAGTCACCCTTCCACAGGGCCTCGACCTCGGCCGTGAAGTCGTAGTCGGCGCCAAGCAGCGGCTCGGCCTCGCGGTGGCGGCGATGGCGCTCGGCGAGCAGGTCGCCGGCAGGCCCGACGTGCTCGTCGGAAAATGGGTGAATCTCGAGGCCGCTCATCGCCGGAGGACGATACTGGCGGAGCCGGGCCCCGGATTAACCTTTGGGTATGCCGAAGACCCTGACCGGA
>DASSXA010000400.1:0-2319 GCA_035704315.1 Gaiellaceae bacterium | reverse complement strand
TTCCCCCGGATAGGTTCCGCCCGACTGACCGATCCCGCGCTTGTCGCATGAGAGTGTCGCGATGCCGAGGTGGTTGAAATAGAGTGCGTTGATCGAGTTGTAGGAACGCGGTGCGGGACCTGCGCCGTGCGCGAACACGATCCCTGACCGCCTCCCCGACCCGGGCGGGATCGCGAGGGTGCAGCCGAGGAGCGTTCGCCCGCTCCTGACAAACACTTCCTCCTCGTGCAGCGCGACGCGCGTGGCGCGGGCCCCGCGCCAGGCCACGGCGCTCGCGGAGAAGCTCGCCGCCCCTACGGTCGGGTTCCGCGTTTGCAAGCCCGATCCGATGAGATACCTGTTCGGCCGCGTCCGGTAGAGGCCCCGGATCTCACCCTCGTCGTAGAGCGAGGCGATCCAGGGCCCGTTCCCAGACCAAACACCGAGCGGCCGGCCGTCGTCGAAGCGGTACAGCCCGAGCGTCGACTCTTCGAGCGGCCGACCGCGTCGCAAGGAGAAGCTGCCGCGAAGCGAGCCCTGGCGAACGGAGCCGACGAGCCGGCCGCGCTTCAGTCGACCGTCGAGGGCGACCCGCGCCGGCCGTCCGGGAAGGGAGATGCGAACGCGCCCGCGGCCGATGCGAGCCGCCACCTCAGTCCTGGCCGCGTGCCCCCGCCCGAGCGAGACGACCGCCCGCCTCCCCCGGAGCTCGATCGAGATGGGCAGCGTCCCCGACCCAGCCGGGCGGGCGAAGGACAGGCCTCCCGACCAGGTGCCGCCTAATCCCGGAGCGGTCTTCGCGCCGGCGGGTAGGGCACAGACGGCCAGGGCGATCGGGACGACGAGGAGTCGCTTCATCGCTCGAGCTCCTCGATGGTCTCGTCCGCCCAGTGGACCTCGTGCTCGGCATGCTCGATCCCGAGCCGAAGCAGGAAGTAGTGGAAGTAGTCGTGGCCGCGACGCGTGTTGGTCGGCTCGACTGCCCGGAGATCGTCGAGGACGGCCTGCCGGTCCTCTCGGAACTGCTGGTAGTGCGCGACCAGCGCCTCGCGGCTCTGGAGGCCGCCGTAGAACACCTTGAGCATGAAGAGCTGCATGTCACCGGGCACCGGCTCTTCGAGCCAGGCACGGGCGAGGCGCTCTCCCTTCTTCGTGATCCGATAGAGCTGCCGCTCGGGGCCTCGCGCCCCGGGGGCGTTGCGGCGCGTCGCCAGGCGGCGCTCGACCAGCCGTGGCAGGACGGAGTAGAGGTGGCTCTTGGTCGGCTTCCAGACGTACCCCACGCTCCGCTCCACGATCTTGAGGAGGTCGTAGCCGGAGAGCTGCCGGTCCTGCGTCTCGACCGTGAGCACGGTGAGGACGGCGAACTCGGTCGTCGTGAGGGACGAGGTACGCGGTCGTGTCGCGCGACTAGTCCTCATTGGACTAGATCATAGGACGTTCGAAGCCGGCGCTTTGTTGGGCTTGCGTTAAACGCCTAGTCGGTCGGTTTCGCGGCCTGCGCCTGCCAGACCGCGTTCAGGCCGCTCTGCATGTAACCCATGAGCGCGGGGTAGAAGACGAGGAAGAGGATCAAGCCGATCCAGCCGTTGATCGGCTCGATCCCGGTCAATCGCTGCGCCGCCTGGACGCGCTTGAACCCGTTGTAGAAGGAAACGAGGGCCGGGACGACGATCAGCGCGCCGAGCGTGATGGCAAGCAACGACGTGCCCGGGCTCGTGCCGAGCTCGTTGGTGTTCTTCGCCCGGCCGTAGTCGCGCAGCTCCCGGTGGATGAAGTACCACCAGAAGAACCCGTAGATGAAGAGCGTGATGAACTCGAGCACGATCACCCAGACGACGCTCCGGATCTTCGCCGTCGCTTCGGTGCCCTGGATGGGGACGACTTCTGCCATCAGGCGGCCACGCCGCTGAACTGCGGGATGATCTCGTCGCCGTAGGCGGCGAGCGTCTCCTCCTGGTTGTGCGTCATGAGGTAGATGTTGAACTGGTCGACGCCGACTGCCTCGAGCTCCTTCAGCTTCTCCGTCGCCTGCTCGACGTTGCCGAGCACGCAGAAGCGGTCGCAGATCTCGTCGGTCACGAACTCGCCGTGCGCTGCCCCCACTCGGCTGTGGTCCTTGTAGTCGTAGAACTTCCGTGCCTTGACGTAGTCGGTCAGCGCCTCGGGGATCTCGGACTCCCAGCCGTACTTCTCGATGAGGTCCATGACGTGATTCGAGACCATCGCCGGGAACCAGCGGACCTGGTCGCGGGCGTCGGCGATGTCGTCCGAGATGTGGCTCGGCGCGCCGACGATGCACTTGAGCTCCGACGGGTCGCGGCCGGCCTCCTCAGCAGC
>DASSXA010000315.1:0-2455 GCA_035704315.1 Gaiellaceae bacterium | reverse complement strand
AACGCCGAGGACGTTCACCTCGTGGGTGTGCCACCACCGGACCGGATCGGCCTCCCATGTCGCCTCTCTCGGCCCGCTGATGCCCGCGTTGGCGACGAGGAGGTCGATCGGGCCCAGAACGCGCTCGACCTCGACGACCATGGCCTCCGCGTCGCCCGGTGAGGAGACGTCAGCCACGACCGGCAACCCGTCGATCTCTCGGGCGACGTCCTCGACCTGCTCGCGCGACCGCGCCGCGACGGCGACACTCATCCCGGCCGCAGCGAGCTCCCGCGCGATCCCGGCGCCGATCCCGCGGCCACCGCCCGTGACGAGCGCTACGCCGTTGAGCGAGTCAGCCAACGACCCGTCCGATCTCGTCGAGCGCGTCCGGATTCTCCAGCGAGGAGAGATCACCCGGATCAGTGCCAACCGCCTTCGCCCGCACCGCCCGCCGCATGATCTTCGCGCTGCGGGTCTTCGGAAGCGCGTTCACGAACACGACGCGATCGGGCCGGAACGCCTTGCCGAGCTCGCGGGCAACGAGCTCACCCACCTCGGTTGCGAGGCCGTCGCCCGCCTCCACGCCCGGTGCGAGGACGCAGAAGATCCAGGCGACCTCGCCCTTGACCTCGTGCGGGATACCCACCGCAGCCGCCTCCAGCACGCCCGGGTGCTCCACTGCCGCAGACTCGAGCTCGGCCGGCCCGATCCGCTTCCCGGCGATGTTCAGGGTGTCGTCGGAGCGACCGTGAAGGAACCAGTAACCGTCCTCGTCCACCGAGGCCCAGTCGCCATGGGTCCAGATCCCCGGGAACCGGCGCCAGTAGGTGTCCAGGTAGCGCTCTGGATCCCGCCAGAACCCGCGCGTCATGCCGGGAAACGGCTTACGGCAGACCAGCTCGCCCACCTCGCCCGAGCCGACGAGCGACCGGCCCTCCGCGTCCACGACGTCCATCGCCATCCCCAGCGCCGGCCCGCCGAGCGAGCAAGCCTTGATCGGTATCGCGGGAGTGGGTGAGAGGAAGCACGCGCCGACCTCGGTTCCGCCCGAGCAGTTGATGATCGGAACCCGTCCACCGCCGACCTGTTCGAAGAGCCATCGATACGGCTCCGGGTTCCACGGCTCGCCGGTGGTGACGATGACCCGCAAAGAAGAAAGGTCAGCCTCAGGCTCCCCGTGGGGAATGAGCGCCCGGATCAGCGTCGGGGATGCGCCGAGGATCGATGCGCGCTGGCGCTCGATCAGCCGCCAAAGCCGGTCGGCGGGCCAGTCGGGCGCACCCTCCGCAAAGACGAGCGTCGTCCCGAGCGCTCCCCCGCCCACCACCGTCCACGGCCCCATGATCCAACCCATGTCCGTGGAGAAGTGGATGACGTCGTCCGGGTTGGCGTCGGCCTGGTAGCAGACCTCCCGCGCAATCGAGACGAGAAAGCCACCCTGGACGTGGACGACACCTTTGGGGCGCCCGGTGGTTCCCGACGTATACGTCAGCAGGTACGGATGCTCCGAGTCGACCTGCAGCGGTTCCAGCTCCCCCGGCGACTCGCCCACGGCCTCGTCCCAGAAGACGTCACGATCCGCCTGCATCGGTACGTCTTCCCGACCCAGGCGCCGCCAGACGACCACGTGCCGGAGCGCCGGCGCGTCGGCTGCCGCTTCGTCCGCGATCGCCTTCATCTCGAGCTCCCGGCCGCGCCGCAGCGATCCGTCGGCTGTGATCAGCACCTTGGCCTCGGAGTCCTGCAGGCGCGCCGCCACCGCGGGGGCCGCAAAGCCCGAGAAGATCGGAACCTGAACGGCGCCGATGTGCGCGCAGGCATGGGAGGCGATCGCGACCTCCGGCGACATCGGCAGGAACAGAGCGACGCGGTCGCCAGGCTCGACGCCCAACCGCTGGAGCGCCTCCGCGAGTTTTGTCACTGCGTCGGAAAGCTGGGCGTAGGTGAACGTGGCCGCCGTTCCGTCCTCGCCCTCCCAGACCGCCGCCTCCGCCTCGGCGCGCTCACCCTGCGCCCACCGATGGACGCAGTTCCAGGCGAGGTTCAGCTTCCCGCCGACGAACCACGTCGCCCACTCGGGCCCGTGCGAGAGGTCGACGACCTGCTCCCACGGCTGCGAGAACTCCAGGCCCATGTCCTCGATCGCCGCCGGCCAGAACCAGTCCGGTTCTTCATGCGAGCGCCGCACGAGCTCCCAGTAGTCCTCGATGCCGTGGCGCCGCATGAGCCGGACCACGTTCGCCCGCTCCAGCACCTCGCGGCTCGGTGTCCAGATCGGCTTGGTCAGCGCGCGCCCTCGACGTGGAAGTCCGGAAGCCAGTCGAGCCACCTAGGGAGGTACCAGTTCCAGTCCCCGAGCAGCTTCATAGCCGCCGGCAGCAGCACGCACCGGATGAGTGTGGCGTCGATCAGCAGCGAGACGGCGACGCCAAAACCCATCTGCTGGAACATGACGAGGTCACCGACGGCGAAG
>DASSXA010000242.1:0-5182 GCA_035704315.1 Gaiellaceae bacterium | reverse complement strand
AGTGTCTGGAGCACGACGAGCAGCGCCAAGCCGACGGAATCGGCCAGCAGCGCCTCGTGCTCGGGATCGATCCCGTCTACCCGGTCGACGAGCAGATCGGGCAGCCGCCCGGCGCGCGGCTCCTCGCCGCGTGACCGGCGCGCGCGCAGCATGTCCAGGCACACCCGCCCGACAACGGTCGTCAGCCAGGCGCTGATGCTCTGGATGCCCGTAACGTCGGAGCGGCTGAGGCGAATCCAGGCTTCCTGGACGGCGTCATCCGCCTCGCTCAGCGAGCCGAGCATCCGGTACGCCACTGCGCGCAGCTGCGGCCTCGAGGTCTCAAATCGCTCCGCTAGCCACTCCTGATCGTTCACCGGTCACATTCCTTTCTCGCGATCCGTCATAGAGATGACGAACGAGAGCGAACGGATGTGACGGAAAGGAGAAGACGATGCGAGTCTTCCTCACAGGTGCGAGCGGCGCGATCGGCACCCGGCTTGTTCCCCAGCTGATCGAAGCAGGTCACGAGGTGACCGGGACCTACAACTCGCCGGCGAGCGCCGAGCGCCTGCGGACGCTTGGCGGGAATCCGGTGATGGTTGACCTGGTCGACGCGCGCGCGGTGCGCGAGGCGGTGCTCGAGAGCGAGCCCGAGGCGATCGTGCACGAGGCGACTGCGCTGGCGAACGCGAAGTGGGGCCGCAACGTCGACAAGACGATGGCCAGGACCAACGAGCTGCGGACGAAGGGCACCGACGCGCTGCTGGCGGCGGCGCAAGAGGCAGGAGTTCGTCGATTCGTCGCGCAGAGCGCCCTCTGGTACCGGTTCGCCCGGAAGGGCGGAGCGATCAAGACCGAGGACGGTCCGCTCGATCCCACCCCACCGGCGAAAACGCAACAAACGGTCGCCGCGATGAACTATCTCGAGCAGGCGGTCAGCGGCTTCGGTGGGATCGGACTGCGCTACGGCGGGTTGTACGGCGCCGCCAACGATGAACTGGTCGTGTCGGTGCGCAAGCGGCAGTTTCCGATCGTCGGAGACGGCGGTGGCCTCTTCTCGTTCATCCACCTCGAAGACGCCGCCGCGGCGACTGTGCTCGCGCTGGAACACGAGGGCCCCGCCATCTACAACATCGCCGACGACGAGCCCGCGCCGGTGCGCGAATGGCTGCCCGTGCTCGCTCAAGTCCTCGGCGCCAAGCCGCCACGACGCTTCCCCACCGGGCTCGCGCGGCTCCTGGCAGGTGAAGCGCCAGTCGTCTTGATTACGGAAGCCCGCGGCGCCTCGAACGCGAAGGCGAAGCGCGAGCTCGGCTGGACCCTGCGCTACCCAAGCTGGCGCGACGGCTTCGCCGCCGTCTACGCGAATCGGGCGGCATCGACATCTAAACCACTCTCGCCCGTGTCGTCCGGGCGCTGATCGTCCCAGCAGTGATCACGCTCACCAGCGTCCAGTCGTCCTCGGCGACGACGAGAGCGAGGCCGACTCAAGGCTGAGTCGAGGTGGAAGAGCTCAGGTTCGGTTCGAGGACGGGCCATTCCCCGGCCTCGAGGAATGCATCCACACGCGCAGTCGAAGGTCGGACCGGTGGTCCGTGAGCGTGGCGCGTACCCACACAATGGGGGCACGGAGTCAGGTCTGGCGTCTAACGACGGCGCTTCCTGAACCTCAAAGCTCCATAAATAGCTCCATACCGCACCGCAATTTGGAGCATCTGCAAGTCGTCCTGAAACGAAAAGCCTGGATCGCAGGGCTTTTGCATAGCCCTCTGACGGACTCGAACGGTCGACCCCCTCCTTACCATGGAGGTTTCGTGCCCGCGACAGACGGGACGGCGGAACAGCACTTGCTACCGCGTTTTTCCCGCAGCTAAGCCGCTTTTCCTACTCGTGCACCTCCCTCCCTCGAAGACCCCTGCGTCTCGCGGCCCCACGAGGTGCTCGTCAGCGAGGAGACGCGGACGGCCGTCGACGGCGTCGAGTTCGAGCCCGTCGGCGACGCGCCCCTGAAGGGCATCGCGCGGCCCGTCCGGCTGCACCGGGCGACGCGCGTCTAGTCGAGCGCCACCGGCTCGCGGCGGTCGACGCCGCGCCCGAGCTCGGAGTCTGCGCCTCGGACGAGGATGTAGTACTCGACTGCGGTCGCGCGGTAGAGGCGGTGCTCCGAAGGGGGCTGGACGTCGGCGAGTTGCCAGTCGCGACCCTCATTCGTGCGGGAAAGCCGGCCGAAGATCTCGATCCCCTCCTGGAGCTCCGCCCCGGTCAGCTCCTTGGCCGTGCCGCTGATGTACACGGCGCCGGCGGTACCGACGGGGGCCGAGGGGCCGTAGATCACAATCGCGATCTCGTGCCGCGCCTCCAGGTTGCGCGAATGCCGGGTCTCGTGCCCGGAGACCCAGTGGAAGTGTCGGCGGTCGACCGTCGCGAACCAGACGGGCGAGACCCACGGGTGGCCCGAGTGGTCGGCGGTGCCGAGCACCATGTAGCTGTTCCCGTCGATCACGGAGCGAGCGAGGTTGGAGTGGTCGCTCATCTGTCTCCGTGAGGTTAGTGCTCTGTCCGACCTCCGCGCCGCGCTATCACGGAGAAAGCGACGCCTGAGCCAGCGTGGTCTTCGATGGCAGGGTTCAGGAGACATGCCTGCTGACTGGGAGACTTTGCAGAGTGCGATCGACGGCGGCGTCGTCCTGGCGGGCTCGCCCGACTACGACTCCGTGCGGAAGCCCGCGATGGTCCGCTTCGAGCGGGTCAAGCCGGAGGCCGTCGTGCTCTGCCGGACTCCGGAGGACGTCTCGGCGGCGATCGCTTTCGCCAGGGAGTTCGGCGTGCAGACGGCCATCCGAGGCGGAGGGCACTCCGTTGCCGGGCGGTCCTCGACCGAAGGGATGGTGATCGACGTGACACCGATGTCCTCCGTCTCGGTCGACGGCGAGGTGGCGATCGTCGGTGCCGGTGCGCGGCTCGGTGAGCTTTACGATGCGCTGCAGGAGCACGGCCGGACGATCGCCGCCGGCTGCGGCCCGTCCGTCGGGATCGCCGGACTCACGCTCGGCGGCGGGCTCGGGATCCTCGGGCGAACCTACGGCCTGACCTGCGACAACCTGATCGAAGCACAGGTGGTACTGGCGGATGGACGGGTCGTCGACTGCGACGAGCAACGAGACGAGGACCTGTTCTGGGCGCTGCGCGGCGCCGGTGGCGGCAACTTCGGCGTCGTCACGTCCTTCGTCTTTCAGACCCTCGCGGCGCCTCACGTGACCGTCTTTCATGTCACCTGGCCGTTCGCTCGGGCCGCAGCGCTCGCCGACGCCTGGCAGGCCTGGGCACCGAGCGGGCCCGACCAGCTCGACGCCACCTTGCGGATGAGCGTCAGCAGCGACGGCGAGGCGCCCGTGATCGACGTCGTCGGTGCCGTGCTCGGCAGCGAGACCGATGGCGCTGAGCTCGTCGACGACCTGATCGCTCGAGCGGGCACGGATCCCGCCTCGTCGTCGTACCGGCACCTGCCCTACCGAGATGCGAAGCGCTACCTCGCTGAGCTCGGAACCGAGGATGCGGACGAGGAGCCGAATGGCGACCTCTTCACCAAGTCGGAGTTCTTCCGGCGACCAATCCCCCGTGAAATGGTCACCGCGCTGGTGGAGATCCTCGCAGAGGGCCCGGGTCTCGGCAGGTCGCGCCAGGTGCACTTCACGCCGTGGGGCGGCGCCTACAACCGCGTCCCTCAGGACGCCACCGCTTTCGCCCATCGGGACGAGCTCTTCCTCGTCCAACACCTGCTCGTGATCGATCCCGACGCAGCTGTGACCGACACCGACGACGCGCGCGACTGGTTAAGGAGATCGTGGGCGCTCGTGCACCCGTGGGGATCCGGCCGGGTGTATCCCAACTTCCCCGATCCGGAGCTCGAGGACTGGGCCAAGGCGTACTACGGCCCGAACTACGACCGCCTGGTGCGCGTCAAGGCGACCTATGACCCGAGCGGCTTCTTCCGGTTCCACCAATCGCTCTAGCGGGACCGCTCCTATCTAGCGGGACCGCTCCTATGCACTACAGAGGCAAGAGTGGCTACCGAGCTGGACGCCGCCCTCAGAGCGTGGGCGAAAGGCCGAAGGCTGAAAACAGCCGGGGAGGACAAACTGATGATCTCTGCGATCTTCCCATCCTCGATCCGAAGGACGTCCACGGAGAGCGCGCGGAACGTGGGCTCCGTTGGCTGCTGGAGATACCAGGCGACCGCGGGCTGCATGTTGGCCTTTGTCGGCATGCCCCCGCAGGTGACCAGGCCGGGCGAGCCCGGAACCATGAAGGCCTCGGCGAAGGTCACGATCGACACGCGCCCCTCGTACCACTCCAGGTACGGAGGCATGACGAGGCGCGCATCCTCACGGAGCACCTCGGCCAAGTTCGACACGTCGCCCGACTCGTAGGCGTCGACGTAGCGCCGGAGCAACCGACGCTCGTCGCCGCTCGGATCCGATGAAGCCGGTCCACTCGAGCCTGCTCGCGGGAAGATGCGTCTTCAGGGTCGACCTGGCCCGCTGCAGCGCGCTGTTGGCGGAGGCACCGCTCGTCTCCAAAAACGGACGCGGTTTCCTTCGCCGGGGCCGCACTTACCGCGCGGGCCTTCGACCGAGGAGAGGCGGAGCACGTTGGCGACATCGTGGTGCCGAAGCGGCTTGCCCACGCGGGAGGGCCCGTCGCCCCGGCACGCGCAGCCAGCGGGTGGAGCTGGTCCCAAGCACGCGCTCATCCGCGCGCGCTACGGGAGCCTTCGTCCGAGACGGAGCTGACGCGAGCTCTCGCGGCGGTGCTGGACGCGGAGCCGGAGATGGCGGCGGAGTTCGTCCGGCTGGTGGCGGAGGAGGCCTCGCACGGCGACCGGGTCACCTTACCGCCCTACAGGGCGGTGGGAACCACGACGACGCTCCCTCTGCGCGCGACGAAGCGGGCAACGAGCAACCGGCGAAAGCGCCGTGAAGCCTCGGCGGCCACACCAACAACGCCGGCCAGCTAGCCCTCTCGGCCGGCGTGTGGGGCCGGCGCCAAGACAAGTGGATTTGCTACAGAGAATCGATGGCGATCGACGTGAACACCGAGAGCTTCGAGCGGGAGGTCGTCGCGCGTTCGGCGGAGGTGCCGGTCGTAGTCGACTTCTGGGCCGAGTGGTGTGCGCCGTGCCGAACGCTCGGGCCCGTGC
>DASSXA010000232.1:0-2151 GCA_035704315.1 Gaiellaceae bacterium | reverse complement strand
CGATGGGAATGCCCGCGACCTCGTGACGCCGGCCGAGCGCGACCTCTTCAGATGAGCCTCGACTCGCCCGTCGTTCTCGTGCACGGCATGACCGCTTCGACCGATTGGTGGCGCCCGACGATCTCGGCTCTCGAGCCGCATCACGACGTACGAATCGTCGAGCTGCGTGGGCTCCCGGTGCGCGAGGCGGCGCGCCGGCTCGCGGAGTGGCTGGAGCGCGAGGATCTCCAAGGCGCCGCCCTCGTCGGCCATTCGATGGGCGGGACCGTCGCCGTCGAGACCGCGGCCGAGGCGCCGGAATCGGTCGGCCGTCTCGCACTGATCGCCCCCGCCGGGATCTTTCCGAGCCGCTCGCGCACCTTCTACACGCTCCCGCTCGCCCGCTCGACCCTCATGCATGCCCCCAGGCAGCTCCCGCGAATGGTCCGCGATGCGGCGCGCGTCGGCCCGTTCCGCCTGTGGCACATGTCCTCCGATCTCCTCCGCGGCGACATCACGCCCGCGCTGCAGGCGGTGCGGGCACCGGCGCTGGTCATCTGGGGTGCGGACGACCGACTGCTTCCGGTGTCGATTGCCGAGGAGTTCCACTCTCTGATTCCGGACTGCCGCCTCGTCGTCCTGCCGAAGTGCGGCCATGTTCCGATGCTCGACTGTCCGGACGCGCTCCACGAGCACCTGCTTGGGTTCCTCGAATGAGCGTTGCGCGGTACGTCGTCTCCCTCCCCGAGCGGCTCGTCCGCTCTGTCGCGGCGCTCGTCGGCGGAACGGTGCACGAGACCGCGCAAGTCCTGCTTCCGAGACTCATCCGGCGGTCTCGGCTCTACGAGGTCAGCGCCAAGAATCTGCTGCGCATCCTGGTGGAGGGCGTTGGGGCCGTCGAGGGCAGCTCGACGGTCGAAGCGACAGGCGCTCCTCCCACACAGCTCGCCCTCCGGAAGGGCGCAGGCAACGTGGTCGAGCTCGGCTCGATCCTCGCATTCGGTTTCTCGCCGCTCTGGCTGCTGGCCGGCGCCTCCGACATCACCCACGGCTCTCGCGTCTATCTGGAGGCGCTCCTTGCCGAGCTCAAGGGTGCGGGTGTGGTCGCGCAAGACGCCGACATCGGCTCGGTCGACGAGCTCCTGGGTGTCCTCGAGGGGACATCTGGCCGCGCAGCTCGCCTGATCGACATGCCGCCGCTCGAGCTGGAGGAGCTGCGGGCGTCGTTCCAGGAGCTCGAGGAGGGCGCGAGCGACCTGCCGACGCAAGAGGAGCTGGCCCGCGTCTACGACGGGCTGTGCCGCGAGGCTGCCCGCGAGAACCGGTCGCTGCTGGAGGTCTCGAGCGGCATCGGCCTCGCTTTCCTCCTCTCTGCGCAGAACCTCTCGCGGACGCACCTGATCGTGCCGTATCAGGAGGACTGGAAGCCCCTGCGTAACGAGGGCTTCGCTGGCTACGCCGGGCGGGTAGGCCGTCCGTACGCCGCGGCCGTCATCGGCCACTTCGACCCCGAGCACGACACGTACACCGAGCGCTACCTCGCTCGCAACGACCCCGGCACGGCGCTCCGCTTCTGCGACGAGCGCGAAGGCGGCTTCGGCTGGCAGGTCGACGAGCGCATGGAGCGAACCTCGCACGCCATCGCCAATGACTGGCGCGTCTGGATCTTCGATCCGATCGCCTGGGAGCCGGCGCTCGAGCGCATCTCGGAGTTGGGGACGCCTGCCGGCGTCGTCCAGCTCCTCGACCGGCATGACCGCGACTGTGCCAAGGTGGCGGCGCGCTTCGCGATCCCGCACTTCGTCGTCCCGATGGACGGTATTCCGGCTTCGGAGCTGGAGATCACCCCGGTCGTCAACATGCGCTTCTGGCGCGAGATCGCAGTCTGGCTGCCGGCGCGGCGGGTGCTGGTGTGCGGAGACGCCCTGGGCACGGCGCGCTATTTCCGCGCCGGTGACGAGCCGCTCGCCGTCCATCCACTGCTCCGACTCCGGCCGCCCCAGGCGCTAGGGCGCTACGAGCCCGAGCACGTCGTCTGCGGGCACGGAGCAGGTGTCCACGGGCCGGAAACGCCGCAGGTGCTCCGCGAGGCCCTCGCAACCGCTCGCCGGCGGCTTCCGCAGGCCTGGCTGAGCGCGATCCGGCCACGCTGATGCGCGCGATGGTGCTCAC
>DASSXA010000212.1:0-3247 GCA_035704315.1 Gaiellaceae bacterium | reverse complement strand
TAACCGACGACGTCGGTGCCGCTGTCGCTCGCATTGCGGCCGGCGATCGGCGGCAACTGCTCCAGCATCGGCACCACCCACTCGCGCGTCTGCTCTTCGCTGCTCGAGAAACCAAGGTCGACGTTGAAGTCGCTGCCCGCCGACGAGACCCAGGGCGTCTTCCAGCCCATCCGCCGCTTGTATGCCTGCAGCCTCTCGAGCGGCGCCTGGGAGACGAGCAGCATCGTGACGTCGCGCGCGTGCAGGTGCGGAAGGGCGCCGTCGAACGTGTCGGCGATTGACGAGCAGGTCGTACAGCCGGCCTCGTAGCTCGGCCCGAACATGAAGTGGTAGACGAGCAGCTGGCTGCGGCCGTCGAACAGGTCCGCCAGCGTGCGCGAGCCCTCGTCAGTCTCGAAGCGATAGTCCTTCTCGACACGCACCCAGGGCAGGTCGCGGCGCTGTCGCGCAAGCTCGTCACCCAGCCGCGTGTGCTCCTTCTCGCGGGCGAGCAGCTCCTCGCGGGCAGCTGCCCACTCATCTCGCGTTCCGATCTTGTGCTGGCTCTCGTTCATGCCGCTACCGGAAGGTCCGCCAGGACTGCCGCATTCTCACGCTCGAGCGCCTTGGCCGCGCCGCTGCGCCAGCTCTCGGCGATGGACTGTGACATGGGATCGGGGAAGATGTCTTCCTCTCCCTTCTCCAGTCCATCGAAGATAGCCCCGGCGACTGACTCCGGAGAGGCCTTCGGAATGTCGAAGCCTCGGGTCATGTCGGTGTCCGTTGGGCCGGTGAGGGCGGCATGTACGCTCACGCCCCGTTCGGCCAAGAGAGCCCGCAGCGATTGCGTCAGGTTGAACGCGGCTGCCTTCGAAATCGCATACGCCGGATTGAGCGGGAAGGGAGCGAGCGCCATGATCGACACGTTGTTGACGATGGCTCCCCGAGAGCGGGTCAGCAGTGGCAGGAAGGCCTGCGTCACGCCGTAGGTGCCGAAGAGGTTGACGGCGAGGTGCTCGTCGAGCGTGTGACGATCGCTGAGGTCGTCGAAAAGCGCGATGCCGGCGTTGTTGATGAGGAGATCGAGCGACTCGACTCTCTCCACCGCCGCCTGAATCTGCGCCTCGTTCGTCACGTCCAGGGTCAGCGGTGTGACGCGCCTATCCGGGTGAGCGAAAGGTCGGCGCGTGCCGGCGTACACCCGCTTCGCGCCTCTCCTCAACGCCTCGTCGACGAGCGCCTTCCCAATCCCGCGATTGGCTCCGGTCACTAGAACTGTCCGTCCTTCGGTTGTCTTCGCCTTGGTGCTCATCCCAGCCTCCTTGTCCTTTCCGATAGAGATCCAAGGAGGCGGCGAAATCCATCGCTCGCGGTTTGACTGATAGATAGCGAGAATATATGCTCGTTATCTATGAAAGAGCTCTTCCTCGCGCTGCTCGGTGGTGAGCGCGCTCACGGTTATGAGTTGAAGCAGTCGTTGGAGCAGGAGTTCGGAGATCTGTTGCCGGCCGTAAACGCCGGCCAGATCTACGTGACGCTTGGGCGGCTGGAGCGCGATGGCCTCGTCGTCGGCCACGCGGTGCCGGGGGACAGCCGGGGCAAGCGTGTGTACGAACTGACGGACGTCGGGCGGGAAGCGCTCGCTGCCTGGATCGACGCCCCTGTCTCGGGCAGGCGGCTGAAGGATGAGTTCTTCATGAAGCTTGTCGTTCTCGCGTCAACTCAGCTGGCGGAGCCGAGGCAGCTCCTCGACCGGCAGCGGCGCGAGTACCTGCAGTCGCTGCGCGACTTGAACGCGCTGCTCGAAGCGAATGGGAAGGGGCCTGCGGCCGAGCTTCTGGTTGAGGGAGCGATCCTGCATCTAAAGGCGGATCTGGAGTGGCTTGAACTGATCGAGCAACGACTGGCGCCGAAGGAGGAAGGCTGATGACACCGGTACTTGAAGCGAGGCAACTCGCGAAGACGTACGAAACCGGCGGCGCGAAGGTGCTGGGTCTTCGCGGCGTCGACATCTCGATCGAGCGCGGCGAGTTCGTCGCGATCATGGGACCGAGTGGGTGCGGGAAGTCCACGCTGCTCAATCTCCTCGCCGGGCTCGATCGACCGACGGCGGGCGAGGTCTGGCTCGATGGCCAGCGGATCGACGGCTTGAGCGAGACGGATCTCGCGCGCATGCGTCGTCGCAAGGTCGGCTTCGTGTTCCAGTTCTTCAACCTGGTGCCGACGCTTTCCGCAGTCGAGAACGTCGAGCTGCCCCTACTGCTGGTCGGCCGGCGACGCAGGGAGGCTCGCCGGTCGGCGAACGAGCTGCTGAGCGACCTCGGCATTTCCGAGAAGCACGGAGCCGCTCCCGCGCAGCTGTCGGGCGGGCAGCAGCAGCGGGTCGCGCTGGCGCGCGCGCTGGCAAACCGACCGGACGTCGTTCTCGCCGACGAGCCGACCGGGAATCTCGACTCGGCGGCGGCGCGCGAGGTGCTCGGGCTCTTTCGCGGTGCCCGGGATCGCGGGCAGACGCTGCTGCTTGTCACGCACGATGCGAGCGTCGCCTCGGCGGCGGATCGGGTGATCACGCTCCGCGATGGGCTGGTCGCCGACGAGACCGAGTTGGCCGCCGCCCGCCAGGTCGCTCCACTGCTCGAGCTGGAGAGCTCGGCGTGACGGTGCTGCTGTTCAAGCTGGCGTTCGCGGGCATCCGCTCGCGGCTGCTCGCGAGCGCGCTCACGATCGCGATCGCGGGCGCTGCGGCGGCGATGATCGTGCTCGCCTTGGAAGTGCGCTCGACCGGGGTCGATCCCTGGCAGCGTACGTTCGCCGAGGCCAATGGGGCACACGTCCTTGCGTTCGTGCCATCGCAGGCCGACGCGGCCGCGATCCGCGACCTGCCCGGCGTGACCGAGCACAGCGCGCCCGTCCCGCTCGTGTGGGCGACCGTGGGCCCGCCCGGGAGTACCGATCAGGTGCAGCTCGCCGGCTTGAGTGGCAGCACGGCGGTGAACATGCCCGTGCTGACAGCTGGCTCGCAGCTGCGCGAGGGCGGAATCATGCTCGAACGCAGCCTCGCCCACGCCCTCGGCATCGAGGTCGGCGCCACACTCGAATTGACGAGCAGACGCGGCTCGATCGAAATTCCGGTTCTCGGGACGGCGGTCGTACCCAGCCAGCCGCGCTACCCGCGCCGCAGGCCCGGCCTCGCGTGGGTCACCAGGACCACGCTTGACCGGATCGAACCCGATCGCGCCCGCTGGGGCTGGTCAGAGGCGGTGCGACT
>DASSXA010000176.1:0-16328 GCA_035704315.1 Gaiellaceae bacterium | reverse complement strand
CTTGCGCCCGAGCAGCGGAACGACCTCGAGCGGCAGATGCGCATGGTTGAGGCTCCTGAGCGGGGGAAACTCCGCGCGTCCCAGCTGGAAGAGCCTGATGGGGAAGCCGAGATCCTTCAGGCGGTGCTCGCCGAGATCACGGAGCTCGAGCTCGCCGTCCAGAAGCGCTCGTGTCGTCTCGGACACGACGACCTGGCCGCCGTGGCCTGCCGCGCCGATCCGCGCCGCCCGGTGGACGTCGAGCCCGACGTAGCCCTCCGCCGTCAGCTCCGGCTCGCCGGTGTGGATCCCCATGCGGACGCGGACGGGAGTCGCGGCCAGCGCTCGCTGGGCTTCGGCGGCTGCGGCGACGGCGTCCGAGGCGCGCTCGAATGCAACGACGAAACTGTCCCCCTGCGTCGCGATCTCCACGCCGTCATGGCGATCGAACGCCTCGCGGAGCAGGCGGTTGTGCTGGCCCAGAGCGTCCGTGTAGCCGTCACCGAGCTCCTCGAGCAGTCGCGTGGACCCTTCGATGTCGGTAAAGAGGAGGGTGACGGTGCCGGTCGGGAGTTCCGCCACTAGCTGCGACCCCGGCTGAGGGTCAGGGCGACGCGGGCTCCTTTGGGTCTCTTCGCGCCGGGGCGAGGGCGTTGCGTGAGGACGCGCCCGCGAGCGCGATGCGAGCGCTTGTAGCGCAGCCGTCCGACGCGGCAGTTCGCGCGGCGGATGCGAGCCCGCGCTTTTGCGAGCTTGAGACCTACGACTTTCGGGACTCGGCACCTGGGGACCGGCTTCGTCACGGGTTTCGTGACGGGACACGGGCCGGCCGCCGCGCCCGTCGCCTGCAGGCGGTAGACCGGCCCGGATTGCGACACGGCGTAGACCCGCCCGCACGCGTCCTCGCCGAACGAGGTCAGCGAGGTAACGCTCAGGCCGAGACGGCGGTCGTCCTGGGCATCGGGCGTCTGCAGGCGCGCCGACCACAGCGGACTGTCGCAGTAGTCGCCGTAGACGTACCTACCGGCGAGGGCCGGCAGTGTCTGGTCGCGGACGACGTAGCCGCCCGAGATCGAGCACCCGCGGGCATGGGAGTACTCCCACACCGGCGGGACGTGATTCGCCGGCAGCGGGTTGCACTCAGGGCTGCTCGAGTTGGCCTCGTAGATGTGCCGGCCTTCCCAGCAGCTCCAGCCGAAGTTCCAGCCGCGCCCCGCGCCTGTCGCCGTCGGCGCGAGGTCGATCTCTTCCCACTGGTTCTGTCCGACGTCGGCGATCGTCAGGTCGCCCGTTTGGCGGTCGAAGGAGAAGCGCCAGGGGTTCCGCAGCCCGTAGGACCAGATCTCAGGTCGCGCGCCGGCCTGGCCGGCGAACGGGTTCCCGGCCGGGATTGTGTACGGCGATCCACCTGGGCCCGGCCGTGGATCGATGCGCAGCAGCTTCCCGAGCAGCGTGTCGAGCCGCTGTCCGGCGCGGTCGGGATCGCCCCCGCCGCCTCCATCGCCGGTTCCGATGTAGAGGTACCCGTCGGCTCCGAACTGGAGCTGGCCGCCGTTGTGGTTGGTGCGCGGATGTGCGATCGAGAGCACCGTGCGGCGGCTCCCTGGATCCGCGACATCGGCGTTCCCCGAGACGTGGAACTCGTCGATCGTCACGGCGCCGCTCGGATTGCGGGCCGTGTAGTAGACGTAGAAGCGCCCGCTGGCCGGGTAGTCGGGCGGAAACGCGAGCGACAGCAGGCCGCGCTCGCCGCCGGCGCTGACGAGGCTCGTGATGTCCAGGAACGGAGTCGGCAGGGTGGCTCCGCCGCGCACGATCTGGATCCGACCGCCCTGTTCGACGACGAAGAGCCGGTCGCGGTCGCCTGGAGGCGCGGTCAGGTAGGTCGGGGCTGTGAAGCGCCCGACGAGTGCGAGCTCGGGGTCTCCCGGAGCCGCCGCACCGCCTCGCGCAAACGCGACCACGAGAGCCAGGGCCGCGACCGCTGCCAGAAGGGCGAGCTCAGTACGTTTGAGCGCGACGGGCATGACGACGATGGCCGGCCCACTTCGACAGCTGGCCGAGCGCGATCACGCCGATGAAGATCAGTCCGACGATCAGCATCCCCGTGATGACCTTCTTGCCCTCCTCGGCGGCGTCGATCTGCACTTCCTGCTGCGCCTGAGCAAAGAGAAGAGCTACGGACGAGATCGCCATGCGGGCGCGACTCTACCCGTCGCCGAGCCTGCGGGCATGGATGTCGAGAGCCCGGTCGACGGCCTCGTCGCCCGCGTTTCGCCGCGCGAGCGCCTCGAGCGCGGCGGGATCGCCGTCTCGGCTCAGCGCCCGACGAGCCTCTGCGAGCCGGCGTTGCCCGAGCAGCGCGGCCGTCGCCGCCCACGCGGCCCCGTCGCCGCTGCGACCGTCCGCCTGCGTCTGAGCGCAGACAGAGATCAGCTCGGCCAGGTCCGAGACGGCGTCGACCTGGCCGAGGGCTGCGATTCGGGCGAGGCCCTGGGCGTAGAGGTAGTCGCCGAGGACGAGGGCCGTGTCGCCGTCCTCGGGCTCGTGCAAGCGCGGGCGCCCGTAGTGGACGAGGTAGCCCTCATAGATGGTCTCGAGCCCGAGCGCGAAGCGCTGTTCGGCGAGTGGCGAGAAGACGGGCTCGAGCTCGCCCTCTGCCGGCTCGCGAAGCGCCGCATGGAGGTCAGCCGGTGAAACTCGCAACAGCCTCGATCGTGCGATCGATCTCCTCATCCCCGTGGGCGAGCGACGGGAACATGGCCTCGAACTGCGAAGGGGCGATGTAGATCCCCTGCTCGAGCAGGTGCCGGAAGAGCGCCCCGTACCGCTCGGTGTCAGTTTCGCGCGTGACCTGGTCGAGATTCGCGACGAAGGTGCCTGGCACCTTTGCGTCGGGTCGGCGACAGAAGAGGGTCAAAAGTGCGCCGACGCGCTGGACGGTGCCGTGTCCGGAAAGGCCCAGCTCGAGCCGCTCGCTACGGCGCTCCAGCTCGTCGTACACCGCGGGATCGCGGAGACGCCGCAGCACAGAGATCCCGGCCGCGGTGGCCAGGGGGTTTCCGGACAGTGTCCCGGCCTGGTAGACGGGTCCCGAAGGGGCGAGCTGTTCCATGATGTCCGCTTGACCTCCGAAGGCGGCGAGTGGTAGGCCGCCGCCGACGATCTTTCCGAGGATCGTGAGGTCGGGCAGGACTCCGAACCGCTCCTGAGCCCCGCCCCGAGCGACACGAAAGCCGGTGATGACCTCGTCGAAGACGAGCAACGCCCCGGACGCGTCACAGAGCCGGCGTAGGCCGTCGAGAAAGCCGGGGGCCGGCGGTATGACTCCCATGTTCCCGGAGACGGGCTCGACGATGATGCATGCGAGCCCTTCGCCGTACCGGGCGACCGCCGTCGCGACGGCATTCAGGTCGTTGTAGGGACAGACGATCGTGTGGGCGGTGACGTCGGTCGGCACGCCGGGAGTCGCGGGGATGCCGAGCGTCGCGAGACCGGAGCCAGCCTCCGCCAGCAGCGCGTCCACATGTCCGTGGTAGCCACCGGCGAACTTCAGCACGCGATCGCGGTGGGTCGCGCCGCGCGCAAGCCGGATCGCGCTCATCGCCGCCTCCGTTCCCGACGAGACGAGCCGCACCATCTCGACCGACGGCACGGCGTCGACGATCTCCGCAGCGAGCTCGACCTCGCGCTCGGTCGGTGCGCCGTAGCTCGTTCCGCCGAGGGCCGCCTCGCGCACCGTCTCGACCGTCTCCGGATCGGCGTGCCCGAAGATCAGCGCGCCCCACGAGCACACCCAGTCGAGCAGGCGCGCTCCGTCCTCCGTCTCGAGGTACGGCCCTTCCGCCCGGCGCACGAAGAACGGCTCGTCGAGGCCGACCGAACGCATCGCACGGACGGGCGAATTGACCCCACCCGGGATCAGCCGCTGTGCCCGCCGGAAGAGATCCGTGCTCTGTTTCAGGGCTCCTGTCATGACGGGAGCTCGTCGTCGGGGTGCGATGGGTGGATGCGAGGCAAGGACGCAGGGAGCGCCCATATCGAAGAGATATGGGTGCGACTGAGGACGCCGCCTCGCGCCGCCCAGCGCGGCCCGGCGGCACAGCCTCCTGTTATGTCAGGAGCTCTTAAAGCCAGCGGGCGAGCTCCTTGGCCCAGTACGAGACGATCACGTCGGCACCGGCGCGCTTGATCGCCGTCAGCGACTCCAGCGCCGCCGCGCGCTCGTCCATCCAGCCGGCCGCGCCGGCCGCTTTCACCATCGCGTACTCGCCGGAGACGTTGTAGGCGGCGAGCGGCAGATCGAAGCGCTCACGGACCGCCCGGATCACGTCCAGGTTCGGCAGGGCCGGCTTGACCATCAGCACATCCGCGCCCTCCCGAACGTCGAGCTCGCATTCACGGAGCGCCTCGCGGACGTTGGCAGGATCCATCTGGTAGCCGCGCCGGTCGCCGAAGGCGGGCGCCGAGCCGGCTGCCTCGCGGAACGGCCCGTAGAAAGCGGACGCGTACTTGGCGGCATAGGACAAGATCGGAGTGGCCTCGAAACCGGCTTCGTCGAGCGCCGAGCGGAGAGCGCCGACGCGGCCGTCCATCATGTCGCTGGGCGCCACCGCGTCGGCTCCAGCCTCGACATGGCTGACCGCCGTGCGTGCGAGCAAGTCGAGCGTCTCGTCGTTCGCCACCTCCTCGCCGTCGAGGACGCCGCAGTGGCCGTGGGACGTGTACTCGCACAGGCAGACGTCGGTGATCAGCACGAGCTGCGGGACGCGCTCGCGGAGCGCGCGGAGCGCCTGCTGGACGGTGCCGTCGTCGTCCCAGGCTCCGGACCCTCGATCGTCCTTCTCCTCCGGTATCCCGAAGATGAGAAGCGCGGTTACGCCAAGCGCAGCGCACTCTTCGGCCTCGGCCACGACTTGCTCGAGCGTGAAGCGCGAGAGCGCCGGAAGTGCCTCGTTCGGCAGCGGCTCGGGCGCGACGAAGACCGGCAACACGAAGTCCTCCAGGTCGAGGCGCGTCTCACGGACTAGCGCGCGCAACGCCCCCGTCCGCCGAAGCCGCCTCAGGCGCATAACTGGGAACGCGCTCACACCCATCCCTCCCCTCTTCTAGCGTTTCGACCGGTCATTGCAGACGACCGCACGAGCAGAGCTCGCACGGCCTGAAGTCGACATCGCAAGCGACGTCTCATGTAGATCTGACGTTAGCCGCCGGAGGCGGAGGCGGCGCCTCCTCGATCTCCACCTCCACCGGCACCTGACCGTCCTCCTGCCAGGACTGGAACGCGAAACGCTCGCGGAAGAACTCCCAGAGCGCCCGGAACCCTGCGAGCAGCGGGAGCGCCACGAAGATCCCGGGCAGCCCATAGATCTCGCCACCGGCGAGTAGGCCGAAGATCACGAGCAGCGGGTGCAGCCGCAGCGCGCTGCCCATTACGTTGGGAACGACGATGTGGCCCTCGATCTGATGGATGGCGAGGAAGAGCAGAGCGACCCAGATCGCGGAGAAGGGATCGACGATCAGCGCGTAGATGACCGGCGGGATCGCTCCCAGCCACGGGCCGAGGTACGGGATGAGCTCCATGACCGCAACCCAGGCTCCGAAGAGAAGCGCGTAGCGGTCCATCCCCTCGGCCCAACCGAGGACGCCGAGCACCCAGAGCCCCACGCCGGCGCTGACGCCGATGATCAGCGAAAGCAGTACCTGGCCTCGTACGTAGCCCGCGAGCGCGCTCTCGATCCGGGGGATCAGGGAGCCCGAGCCTGGATGCGGCGGGAAGCGCCGATCGACGGCGGCCGACAACCGGCCCATGTCCAGAAGCATGTAGATCGACACGACGATGATCAGCACCAGGCTGAAGACCAGCTCGAAGATCGAGAGCGCCGCTCCCTCGAGGAAGTCGATGACGCGGGTCGTGTACTCCTGCGGGTTCGCGTCGCGGAGCGAGTCGACGAAATCCTGACCCTGCTTGCGGACCTGGATCCGCTCCAGCCCGTGGTCGTCCAGCCAGGCCTGCAGGCGGTCGACGTCCTCCTCGGCCTCGGTCTGCCCGGTCTGTCCGTTCTCGACCGTAAGGTAGGTGTCGATCCGGTCCGCAGCATCCCGCGTCTGGTCGATCACGACCGCACCCAGCGCGATCGCGCCGATCACGATCGCGGCGGCAAAGCTCAGGTAGACGACGGCGATCGAGAAACCACGTGGAATCCGAAGCCGACCGAGCGCCCGCACGAGGGGGTCGAGCAGAAGCGCGATCAGCGCGGCCACCAGGAAGAGAAAGACGACGTGAGTGACCGCGGCCGCCATCGTCCACAGAAACAGCAGCGCAAGCGGCAGTCCGACGAGCTGAATCCAGCGCGGAATCTCGAGCTTCGGGGGCCCCGTCGGCATCGCGCTGATCGTAGCGCTGAGGTCGTGAGCCTCCGGCCTCCGGCCTGGAGCTGGGATATCGCGGAGGATGGGAACCTCGCAATCGACCCTCACGAGGTCGAGCACCAATTGGCTCTAGACTCCTCCGGTTCCATGCCGCAGAGGTCCCAGTTGAAGCCGCGGAGGCGGTCGGTTAGCGTGCGCCCGATGCCTTCGGCCAAGGCAGTCCAGCAGGCGCGTCGCGCCCGCAGGCGGCACGCTGCCGGTCACAAGCGCGCCAAGCGCGTCGCCCTTCTCGTCCTCGCATCGGCGGCAGTGGGCGTGACCTTGCTTCTCAGCGCGTTCGACTCCGGCTCTGCGACTCCCGCGCGGACCGCGCCCGCGCCCGCGCAGCGGCTGCTCCCGACGGGGCCGCCGCGACCGCAGATCGTGGCCCTCCGCGACACGCTTCGAATCCAGGTGCCGATCTCGCAGTCACGGGTGACGGCGATCGGCTACCACGGCGTCGACAACGGCGCTCTCGCCCTCGAGCCTGTTGGCCGGCAGGCAAACGAAGGGCTCCTGGCCCGCTTCGCGCGCCGGATCCTCGGCAGCGGCGGCAACGGGCTCGCCTACTACCAGCTCGGAGGACAGGGTCCCGCGACGGCGGTGCTCGATGTTGGAGCCGCGCCCGGCACGGATGTCTACGCGCCGGTCGGTGGAACGGTCGTCGGGATCACCGACTTCGTCATCAGTGGACGGAAGCTCGGCAGCCGCATCGACATCCAGCCCGCGAGCGCTCCCTCGTTCGTCGTCTCCCTCAGCCACCTGCGCTCCGATCCGGCGCTCACGGTCGGCACGGTCGTGACCGCCGCGACGTCGAAGATCGGCACGGTGCTCGACTTCTCGCGGGTGGAGCGGCAGGCGCTCGCTCGCTATACGCAGGACGCGGGCAACCACGTAACCGTGGAAGTCCGCCCCGCCGCCACCCTGGCCATCCCATAAGGCTTCTCTTCGTCGCCGACGTCAACGGAGCGCCGGGCGTGCGGGCCGTCGAACGCCTGCTCCCAGGTCTCCGCGAGGACCTTCGAGCGGATTTCTGCGCCGCGAACGGAGAGAACGCAGCCGACGGGCTCGGGATCACGCCGCGCCTCGCGGAGAAGATCCTCGCGTCGGGCGCCGACGTGATCACGCTCGGCAACCACACGTGGCGACGGAAGGAGGTAATCCCGTACCTCGCGGAGACCGATCGTGTGATCCGCCCGGCCAACCTCTCGAAGCACACGCCCGGCCGTGGGCTCACCTTGGCCGAGAGCTCGAACGGCACCACGGTGGCCGTGATCAACCTGCTCGGTCAGCTCTACCTCTCGCCGCCGCAGGGCCCCTGGGAAGTGGTCGACGAGCTCGTCGCAGAGGCGCGGCGCTCGACGCCGGTGATCCTCGTCGACTTCCACGGCGAGGCGACGAGCGAGAAGGTGGCGATGGCCGCGTACCTGGACGGAAGAGTGACGGCGGTGCTGGGAACACACACGCATGTGCAGACGAACGACGCACGCGTCTCGCCGGCCGGGACCGCGGCGATCACCGACGCAGGCATGACGGGCCCGCACGACTCGGTGATCGGCGTCGTCACCGAGCTGGCAGTCGAGCAGATGCGCACCGGCGTTCCGATTCGCTTCCGGACGGCGACCGGCGGCGTTCGGCTCGAGGGCGTGCTCGTGGAGTGCGGCGAAGACGGCCGGGCTACGCGCTGCGAGACGGTTCGCGTCGAACTTCCGTCATGAGGACCACGAGGAGGGCGACCAGGGTCAGGTCACGCGCGAGCACGAGCCACGATGAGGCCGCGTCGAACTCGAGCGCCAGCTTCCAGTAGCGGGACGGGAACCAGAGCTGGGTGAGGACGAGCGCTACGGCCAGGAGCCCAGAGGCGACGAGCCCGCGACGGCCGCGGACGAGGGGCACCACCGGGACGAGCCAGATCAGAAACTGCGGCGACAGCACCTTTCCGAAGGTGACGAACGCGCAGACAGCCGCTGCGCTCGCTGCGAGCAGCCGATCGCGGCCGGCCGCCCCGCGCGCGTGCCACACCCAGATCGCCGCCAGCGCGGCGATCAGGAGCAGCGTCGAGACGGCCGCGACGACCGCCGCACCATCCCCGGCGAGGTTCTGCGAGCCGTGGCTCTGGTCCAGGGTCAGTTCCAGCCCGAACACCTGGTGGGCCGCGAGCATCAGCCCTGAGCCCAGGCTCTCGATCTGAAGCGGCCGAGAGGCCTGAGACCAGAGTGAGTCCCAGACCCCGCCCGGCGAGAGGAAGACGAAGGGCAGAAAGGTCGCCGCGACGACCCCGACGTAGGCTCCGGCGCAGACGAGCGCCTCTCGCCGGCCGCGGAGACGCCAAACGTGCGTCAGAGCCAGCGGAAGGATGACGGCCGGGAAGACCTTGGCCGCCGTCGCCAGACCGAGCGAGCCCAGCCCGAGCCGGAAGCGCCCGAAGACGAGGAACGCAAGCGAGACGAGGGTCAGCGTGACAGGCCAGAGGTCGTAGCGCGAGAGGTACACCGAGCCGAGCGCCAACGGGGCGGCGGCGACGTAGAGCGGCGCCCACAGCGAGGGTGCGATCGCTGCGACGAGAAGCACGCAGGCGACTCCCAGGCTGACAAGTAGACCTTCGAAGCGGTGGCGATACCGGTCCGAGCCACCCTCGCCGAGCGCGGGCAGGACGAACGTCGGCAAGGCCCCCGGCGGGTACTCGACCCGGAAGTCACGGTAGGGCACGCGACCATCGGTCATCGCCTCGCCGTAGCGCTCGTAGACCGGGGTGTCGACGATGTTGTTCCGCGAGTAGAAGCCGTGGTGGAGCAGTCCCCAGACGACGAGGAAGAGCGCGACGCCGAGCCCGGCGCTAGCGAGCCGCGACCAGCTCGCCAGGGGTCTCGTCAAGCGTGGGCGCTGGCGCTTCCGGCTCCGACCGCGAGGGCGCCAGCACGGCGAACGCGGCGAAGGGGAAGAACCACGGCAGGTAGAGGTACGACCAGTGGGTCAGGACGAGCTCGAAGCCGATCAGGATCGCGGCGGTCAGTGCGGCCAGCTGGAGCGGTGAACGCCGCCGCGGATAGAAGGCCGCAAGCACCGCGCCGAGCGCGACGAGCCCGATCAACGGAAGCTGGACGAACTTGAGGTCGGGGATGCCGGCGGCGTGGTACTGCCCCCAGTCCCAGATCGAGAACGGCGACTCGCGGGTGAGCTGCCAGCCGAGTGTCCGGTCCCAGAAGACGCGCACCGCGTGGAGTGGATCGGGCTCGAGGAGCAGGATCGAGAACGCGGCGAGGGTGGCGCCCGCGAATCCGGCCGCGTACACGAGCGGCCCGCGCGGCCTGCGCAGCCGCACCGCCTCCGGATAGCCGGCCCAGAGCGGCGCGACGAGAAGGGCGCCGAACTTCGCCCAGCCCGCGAGGGCGGCGAAGATCCCGCGCGCCCAGGGTGAGGAGACCAGCCAGAAGCCCCAGATCAGGAGCAGCGGCGGCAGGGCATCGTTCGTGTTCGAGCTCGACACGTACTGGGTGAACGGGTAGGCAGCCCAGGCAAAGGCGAGCGTTGCGGCGAGGGGTAAGCCGCCGAAACGGCGCCCCACGAGGGCGAGGCCGAGGAGCGCCAGCAGATCGATGGCGAGGGACGTGAAGTGCGCGGCCGGAAGCTTGTCCCAGCGTCCGCTCCAGCCGAGCAGCAGATAGCCGGGCACGTAGGCCTCGTACGAGACGGGCCCATAGGTGTCGCCGCGCTCGTTGGACGACTCGCAGCGGCCGTTGGTCTGAATTCGGTCACGGATCTCACCCTCCGCGTCGGCCGGTCCGCACGCCCTGAGAGCTCCCTGCGCCGGCATGTGTCCGTAGGGCATCTCGCCGTGCACGATCCGGTGGGCGCCGATCACGCCTGCATAGCCGACGTCGATGACGTTCGACCCGTGGAGGTTCAGCCCCATCCGAAAGCCGGTCAGGAAGACCGTCGCTGCCGCGAGGAGCCAGACCGGCCAGAGCGCAGCCCGTCTCGACGGGCCGCGTCCTCGGACGCCGATCCAGACCATGCGCGCAAGGAGATACGCGAACGCCGGATAGACCAGCGGCATGCTCGTGAAGACGTCCCCGTGATTGAAGAACCACAGCGACACCGAAAACGACAGGAGCACGAGCAGGTCGAGCGTCCGGATGCTCAGCGGGCGGCGCCAGTCGACGAGCCCGAGGAGGAAAACGGCACAGATGGCAAGCCAGACGGGGACCCGGTTGATCGTCTTTCCACCGAACGCTCCCGGACTGCCGCGCGCCATCTTCCACGCGACCTGGGGGCCGGTCCACGCTTCCGTCACCCGCCCCGACGCGTCCGCGACCTTACCGGTCGCGATCTCGCCCGCCTGCCCCCACCAGACGTGGACCCTCCACAGGCCCGTCTTCTCGTCGAACGTCGCGTCGTCGACGATCCCGGTCGACGGATAGCGGTCGAGCCAGCCGGCGACCTTCTCGTTCCGCAGAAAGACGGCGGTCGCCTGTTTCTCCGTGAGTTGCGCCTGAGCAGCAGCGGCCGGACCCGCAACAGCGAGCGCAAGAATGCCCACCGCGAGAAAACGCATCCCTCGGCAGCCTAATCTCGGCGAAAGTCCGCTAGGACTGTCGCCGAAACGACCAGAGCTTGTTGCCGATGAAGTTCAGCGGAGTGACGGCGAGAATCGCGATCGCCTGTGCGGGGATCTTCTCCAGCCCGAGCGCGACGAGTCCGTCCAGCACGAGCAGGTTCGCCACGAGGGCGCAGACCGCGACGATGAGGAAGCGGATGCCCTGATACGCGACGTGTCCCCGCTGGCCACGGAATGTCCAGAGGCGGTTCCACGTGTAGTTGTTGGTCACCGCCACGAGGAACGAAACCGTCGCCGCAACGAGATGGTGCCACTCTGCACCGAGCACGAGCGCGCTGAACACCCCAAGGTTGATGACGTAGCCCGTGGCGCCGACCGTGCAGAACTTCGCAAGCTGGACCCAGTTGTGCGGACGCCGTAGGGCTCGTCCGGCGCGGCCGCTGACGAGGACGAGCGAAGTGGCGAGCGAGCGCGACACGGACGGCGGCGAGCCTACCCGTTTCGATGCTCAGGCGGCCGATTCGCTTCTCGTCCGCAGCGTCTTGCCGCGTCGGCGGTAGAAGTCCAGCTCGTCGGTGTCCAGCAGCGCGAAGGGGGAGTCGATCGCGATCGCGTTGTCGACATGCCATGCCGCGGCGGCCGGCAGGAACCGATGGCGCCGGTCCCGACAGCGCACCTCGAACCCGACGACACGCTCGCTCTCGGGGTCGAAGATCACGTCGACGACACGGCCGACCTGCACCCCGCGAAGCTTCACGGGCTGCTGGAGGAGGTGTCTCACGGCCTCCTTATGCCCATCCACCCTGGACGGAGAACTCCTTCTCGCCTTGCGGCTCTTCATATGCCACTTCTACATCTTTGACATACGCGCCGGAGGGCCCGTGCCGGCACCACTCGACCATCGACTCCACGCGTTCGCGCTCGCCCTCGAAGACCGCCTCGACGCTCCCGTCACTCAGGTTGCGGACCCAGCCCGCGAGGCCGAGTGAGGAGGCGCGCTGGCGGGTGTCCGAGCGAAAGAACACGCCCTGCACTCGACCCCGGACGACGACGTGGGCCCGTGCCGCGTTCAGCCTTCGAAGCCCTCCTCGCCCACCAAGGGAACGAACCGGCACGGAACCGACCGGAGCACCGCCGGTCCCTCTGGGCTGCGGACGATGACCTGGAGCCGCTGGCCGTGGCGCCTGCCGACGGGCACTACGAGGCGGCCGCCCGGCTTCAGCTGGTCGTAGAGCGCCTGCGGAAAGCCCGGAGCCGCCGCAGCGACGGCGATTGCGTCATACGGCGCGTGCTCCGGAAGCCCGCGCGAGCCATCCCCAACGTGCACCACGACGCGGTCGTAGCCGGCGGCGGCGAGGTTCCGCCGCGCCTGCTCGGCGAGCTCGGGCACGCGCTCGATCGAGTGCACCTCGTCCGCGAGCTCGGCCAGCACCGCCGCCTGATAGCCGGAGCCGGTGCCGACGTCGAGGACGCGCTCGTCGCCGTCGAGGCCAAGCTCCTCGCAGATCCGGGCGACCATGTACGGCTGCGAGATCGTCTGTCCCGCTCCGATCGGCAGCGCCGCATCGTCGAAGGCCTGCCGACGAAGATCCTCGGGGACGAACAGCTCGCGTGGCACACGCTCCATCGCGGCCAGCACGCGTTCGTCGACGATGTCGCGCCCGCGCAGCTGCCGCTCGACCATCTGCTCTCGGTCAGGCGGCACGGGCATAGGCCGGTGCCTCGACCCCGAAGTGGCGCAGGACGAGCGGTGCCACGCCGGCGATGCTTGCCGGCGGCGCGGCGCCGCCGTTCGCGAGCATGGGAACGAGCGAGTCGCCGTCCAGCAGCGACCCATGCGAACCACCGCCGACGTGATGGCGCCCACCCATGTCGGCCAGCTCGACTCCGGCAGCCGCCGAGACGATGATTTCGCCCGCATTCGGGTTGGCGAGCGCATGCCACGCCCGTCCCTGCCAGCCATCGGCGTCGGGGCCGAAGCGCAGCTCCTCGCCGTCGCGCAGCGCGACTCCCTCGCCGTCCTCGCGGAACATGACCACGTCGAGCGCCTGCTCGGTGCTCAGGCGGCGGGCGATCTCCCTTGGCTCCGTCTGCGCCGCGGGCAGCACGTAGACCATCCCGGCGCGGTTCGAGGCCGTCACGGCCAGCTCGGCGTCCCGCCGTGAGCCGCGTCGGTACAGGCGGAAGTCCGATAGCGGTTCCTCGAGCCGGAACAACGTCTCGACCGGCGTCTGGCCGTGATCGGAGCAGAGGACGACGTCGTAGCGCTCCAGGAATGCGTCCAGGCCGCCGGCGGCCTCGACGAGAGCCGCAACCGCGGCGTCACTCCTCGCCAGCGCCTCGTTCGCTCCGGTGGGCCCGAGCGCGTGGGACGCAAAGTCGTAATCCGGAAGGTAGTAGAAGAGGAAATCGAAGCCGTCACGGGTGACGAGCCAGCGGCCGACGGCGGCGGCGTACGCGTCGATCGAGCCCACGGCGCGGCCGCGCACGGCGAACGGCGCGCCTGTTACGTCCGACTCGAAGAGGCTGAAGTAGAAGAACCGCCGTGGGCCGTCTACGGCGCGGACGACGCCCGGAACGGTCGGGGCGTGTCGCGTCCGGCCCCGGTAACAGGGGACGTTGACGGCGGCTGTGACGAGGCCGGCGTCGTCCAGCGCCTCGAAGACGGTCACGGCACTCGACGCGAGGTGCTCGGCGTTCATCTCCACGATCGCGTCTCGGATCGACCGCCGCGCGCCCACTGCCCGCATCGCTCCGAAGGACGAGCCGTACTCGACCAGGCGGTGCTCGCCTCGGTGGTACCACACGAGGTGGGGGATGTGATGCACGTCGGGACCGCCGCCGGTCGCGAGCGTGGCCAGGCAGACGGGTGTGAGCGAAGGGAAGGTCGAGAGCGATCGTCGGTACTGCCCCGTTTCCGCGAGCGCGGCGAGGGTCGGCGCCGCTCGGGTGTCCACTGCTTGCTCGAAGACTTCAGGGGTCAGCCCGTCGATGACGATCAGAATGAGCTTCTTCGGCATCAGTCGCGCGCGAGCGTGCGCAGGCCCGCATAGCGCGTCGGCTCGCTCCGGCGCATGCGCGCTCCGATGGCGGGGACGAGCACGGCTTCCACGAAGCCAAGGAGCGGTATGAAGGCCAGGACGGCAAGGGCGACGGCCATGACGCCGGTCAGCGCCGCCGTCGCGCCTCGGGTTCCTCCGCGTCGCAGCGTCCCGGAGACGAGCTGGAGAGCGCCGATCGAGCCGAGCACGCCTCCGACGGCCGCCGCAATCGCGTCCTCGATGCCTCCGAGGGCGAACCCGAGTCCGAGGCCGACGGCCGCTGCAAGGAGGGCAGCGGCGATCAGCCCCCAACGCACCGCTCCGAGCAGTCCCGCGAACAGCACGCCGACGCCGACTCCAAGGCCGACGAAGACTCCAACCCAGTAGACATCCGCCATCGACGCGGATCAGTCTAGGGACGGTTAGGCTGGCTCGGGCGGGGGCGGCTCATCGCCGCAGTGAGCCGTCCTCGCACATAATCCCATCCGGTTTGGATTCGGCCCCGTATTGGAATCGGGGATAAACCCACTAAGGAGGGGATATGCGGAAACTCCTGCTCTTCGGGCTCGTCGCCGCCCTCGGCGTGCTCGGAATCTCAGCAGTCGCGCTCGCAAGTCGTTCACACGACAAGGGCAACGCCAAGGACTTCTCCGCCAAGCTGAACGGGTGGGAGGAGGATCCGTCACAGGTCACGACGGGGAAGGGCTCGTTCAGAGCTCACGTCGACAGCGCGACGCAGATCAGCTTCACGCTGAAGTACCGAGACCTGGAAGGGCCTGCCTTCATGGCCCACATCCACATCGGCTCGCGACACGAGTCGGGCGGAATCAGCGCCTGGCTGTGCGGTGGCACGACGCAGCCCGCATGCCCGCCGGGCCAGACAACTGAGGCCGTCGTCAACGGCACGATTCAGGCCGATGACATCACCGGACCGGCCGGGCAGGGTGTCGAGCCCGGCAACTTCGCCGACCTGCTCAGGGCGGTGCGCAAGGGCGAGACGTACACGAACGTCCACAGCACCACCCGCGCGCCCGGCGGCGAGATCCGGGGCCAGAACAAGGCGAACAAGGGTCATGACGATGACGACGACCACGACGGAGGCAACCACAAGCGCCACCGCTGATCGTCGGACCGAGGTAATTGATCGGAAGGGCCCGGCTAGCCGGGCCCTTCACCTTCCAGGCGCCTGATCAGGGCCAACCCGAACTCGGCGGCGCGCGCGCCGTCGACGACTCGGTGATCGAACGTCAGCGCGATGTAGCCGATCGGCTGCACCGTGATCTCCCCGTCGCGAACCACGGGCCGCTCCGCGATCCGGCCCACGCTCAGGATCGCGACCTCGGGGTGATTGACAATCGGTGTCTGGAAGAGCCCCGCGAGCTTGCCCGCGCTCGTGACCGTGAATGTCGAGCCCTGAAGCTCTTCGCGCTTCAGGTTCCCGGCGCGTGCGCTGTCCGCAAGCCGTCGAACCTCGGCGTCGAGCTCCTCGATGGAGCGGGCGTCGCACGCTCGGACCACGGGCACGACGAGCCCCTGCTCCGTCTGAATCGCGATGCCGAGGTCGTAGCGGTCGACGTACACGATCTCGTCGCCGTCGAGTCGTGCGTTCAGCTCAGGGAACTCCTGAAGCGTCGTGGCCGCAGCCTTCAGAAGCGTGGGAACGAGCAGCTTGAGGTTGACTGCGCCAAAGTCGCACTCCTCGACCCAGGTAACCGGCGGGATCTCGCGGTGCGCGCGAGCCATGTGCTCGGCGGTCAGTCGCCGAATGCCGCGAAGCGGCTCGCGCCGTCCGTCCGAGCCAGGTCCGGGGGCCTGGCCCCCGGACGTGGCTGCGCTGCGCACGTCCTCTTCGGTCAGGCGGCCCTGCGGGCCCGTGGCTACGACCGTTGCGAGGTCGACGCCGAGCTCCAGCGCGACCTTCCGAACCAAAGGTGTCGCTCGGATTCGTCCCTCCGGGACAGGTCCAGGGGCCTGGCCCCCGGACGTGGCTACGGTGGGCACGTCGTCTTGTGCGCCGGGCTCGGCGCCGTCCTCTCCGATCACGACGAGGACGGTTCCTACCGGGACGACCTCGCCCTCGCCGACCATGATGCGCGCCACCTTCCCCGCCGCAGGCGACGGGATCTCCACCGTGGTCTTGTCGGTCTGGATCTCGACCAGCGGCTCGTCTTCGGCGACGTCTTGCCCCTCCTGCACGAGCCAGCGCGCGATCTCGCCCTCGGTGAGCCCCTCACCCAGGTCCGGGAGCTTGAACTCGTATGCCACAGCGCGCGAAACCTAGCGAGGCTGCCCGACCCAGGCGTCGGCCGGGACGATCAGCACACGGAGGCCGCCTTCTA
>DASSXA010000143.1:0-9470 GCA_035704315.1 Gaiellaceae bacterium | reverse complement strand
CTCGCCCGCCGCCGACTACCACCGGGTGCGGATCCAGTGCAAGCGACTGCGGTATGCGCTCGAGTTCCTCTCCGAGCTCTACCCGGAACGGACGAGGCGTGTTACCAAGCGTCTGGTTGCCCTTCAGGACATTCTCGGTCTTCACCAGGACGCGGATGTCGCGATCGATCGGCTGCGGGAGCTCGCGGTCGAGCGGGGCGCCGAGCTTCCTCCGGAAGCGATCTTCGCGATGGGCGAGATCGCCGAGCGCTACCGTGGGCGGGCAGTGAAAATCCGCGGCCGGTTCCCGCAGGCATACGCCCGTGTGACCGGAAAGACGTGGAACGCGTTCGCAAAGGCGATCGAGTCCGAGCGTCCCGTCCCGGCCGGCTCTGCTCCTTGAGTTTCGACGGCACCAAGTAATGGACGTCTACCTCGTACGCCACGCGATCGCCGACCGCGATCCGGCTCGCTGGCCGGACGATGCACAGCGGCCGCTGACCACGAAGGGCGCCGTTCGCTTTCGAAGCGCCGCCCGCGGGCTGCATCGACTGGTCGCCACAGTAGATGTCGTCCTGGCGAGCCCGTACAGGAGGGCATGGGAGACGGCCGAGATCCTTCATGACGAGGCTGGATGGCCTCCGCCCGAGCGCTGTCCGGCCCTTGAGGCAATCCGTCCGCCCGACGACGCCCTCGAGCTCCTGCAGGAACGGAACGACCGCAGCTCCGCCGCGCTCGTAGGCCACGAGCCGTACCTCTCCATGCTTGCCTCGCTTTTGCTGACCGGAAGAGAAGGCGCGCTTCAACTCGAGCTGAAGAAGGGCGGCGTCGTGCTCCTCGAGCTCGTCGGCGAACCCGGCCCGGGACGGGCGATCCTGCGCTGGAGTGTGAGCCCGAAAATTCTTCGCACGCTCGACCCGGAAACCGACTAGACCGCGGCGACGCGCCTTGCGCGTGCAAGCGCGGCTTCCTCGAGGTGGACTTGAGCGTTGTTCGTCCCCGAACCGCTCGGTGCCTGCCAAGTCCCGTCTGCCCCAAGCTCCCACGCAAGTGCATCGTCCGAAAGGAGGTCATCCAGCATTTCATCGATCCGGGAACGCAGCGCCGGCTCCCGGATAGGCGCGAGCACCTCCATCCGTCGATCGAGGTTGCGCGGCATCAGATCGGCCGACCCGAACAGGTATGTGGCTTCGGGCCCGCGCCCGAATCTGAAGACGCGGGAGTGCTCGAGAAAGCGCCCCACGAGCGAGCGAACGTGGATCGTCTCGGAGAGGCTGGGCTCTCCGGGCCGGAGACAACAGATGCTCCGCGTGATCAGCTCGATTCGTGCCCCCGCCTGGGAAGCGTCGTAGAGCGCATCGATGACGTCCGCGTCGACCAGGCTGTTCAACTTCATCGTGATCAAGCCGTCCTGGGAGGCCTGCCCTCGAATGAGCTCTAGGAGCCCTTCGCGCATGCCACGGGGTGCGACGAGCAGTGTCCGGAACTCTTGCTGGCGGCTGTACCCGGTTAGCAGGTTGAAGGCATCGGAGACATCGGCGGTCACCTCTGGGTCGACAGTCAGCAGTCCGAGATCCTCGTAGATGTCGGCCGTCTCCGGGTTGTAGTTACCCGTGCCGATGTGCGCATACCTGCGGATTCGCCCATCCTCGTTGCGGACCGCGAGACACATCTTTGCGTGCGTCTTCAGGCCGACGACCCCGTAGGCGACGTGAACGCCGGCATCTTCGAGCTTCTGCGCCCAGCCGATGTTCGCCTCCTCCTCGAAGCGCGCCTTGAGCTCGACGATGCACACAACCTGTTTTCCCTCGCCGGCTGCGCGGATGAGAGCCTCCATGATTCGGCTCTCGGCCGGGGAGGTGCGGTAGAGCGTCTGCTTGATCGCCAGCACCGAGGGGTCTCGCGCGGCTTGCTCGATGAACGTCTCGACGGACGTCTCGAACGACTCGTACGGATGATGGACAAGGACGTCGCCGGCTCGAATCACGGCGAACAGATCGGGAGGCCCGTCCTGGGTCGAAGCAAGCTGGATCGGAGTGACCGGTGTCCAGGGCTCGACCTTCAGATCCGGGCGGTCGAGCGCCGCAATCGACCACAGCCCGCTGAGATCGAGCGGCCCGCGGACTCGGTAGACGTCCCTTTCGTCGAGCCGAAGCTCTCGCACCAGCAGGCTCAGCGCCTCTTCCGACATCGACGAGTCGACCTCGAGCCGCACCACGATCGGCGAGCGGCGCCGGCGCCGCAGCACTGACTCGACTGCAGCGACCATGTCATCTGCTCCATCGAGATCGATGTCGTAGTCGGCATTGCGAGTCACGTGAAACGGTGAGTGCTCGACGATCTCCATGCCGGGAAAGAGCGCCGGCAGCTCTCGAGCGAGCAGCTGCTCGACCGGTACGAAGCGCTCGCCGTCGGGCAGGACGACGAAACGCGGAAGCAGTGAAGGCACCTTCACTCGTGCGATCCGCTTCGTCAGCTCACCCGGCGCTCTGACGACGACTGCGAGGTTCAGGGACAGGTTCGAGATGTATGGGAAGGGGTGTGCAGGGTCGACGGCCAGAGGCGTCAGGACCGGGAAGATCTGCTCATCGAACATCCTGTCGAGGAACGTGCGGTCGTCCTCATCGAGCTCGTCCCAATTCGACAAGTGAATCCCGGCCGCCGCCAGATCCGGGACGAGTTGGGCCGCGAAGACTGCGCTCCGCCGCTCGAGGAGGTCGCGAACGCGCGCGCTGATCGCGCTCAACTTCGACCCCGCCGGCTCCTCGCCGGGGCCGCTTGCGATCCTCGCCTCGACTTGCATCTTCAAGCCGCCGACGCGTACCTGGAAGAACTCGTCCAGGTTGTTGCTGAAGATCGCGAGGAACTTGGCCCGCTCCAAGACCGGCAGAGAACGGCGCTCCGCGAACGCAAGCACGTGCTCGTTGAAGTCGAGCCAGGAAAGCTCTCGGTTCAGGAAGCGGTCGGGGCTCTCGGCAAGCGAGAGCCTCCCCTCGGCCGAAGCTGCCGGAGCTGCACCACGCGAAATTGGTAGGGGCTCGTTGCTCTCCAACTCACACCAGGAGCCACAGTAGGCTCACGCTCAAGCTTAGTCCGCGTGGGTTGTCGGCAGGCAGCGATGGGTCGTTCTCTCGCTTTTCACATCGCGCTCACAGGCCTCTAACCCATCTGCGGGCCGACACCTCCTAGCCTCGCGACCGATTCCCCACGCACAAGGAGGTCGCCGTCGTGAAAAGGCATCGGAAGTTGATGTTCTTGGTCCTGTTTCTCATGCTTGCGGCCGTGATCGGCGCCTTATCCGCGTCGCAGAGCCAGGCCGGCGCAAAGGACGAGCGACGATCGCACGCGCGCCCCATCGTGATCGGCCACCGAGGAGCGAGCGGTTACCGCCCCGAGCACACCCTCGCCTCGTACGAGCTCGCGATCGCGATGGGAGCGGATTACATCGAGCCAGACCTGGTCTCTACGAAGGATCATGTCCTCGTCGCCCGCCACGAGAACGACATCTCGGGCACGACCGACGTCGCCGAGCATCCCGAGTTCGCGAGCCGACGCACGACGAAGGTCGTGGACGGCGTCTCGATCACCGGGTGGTTCACTGAGGACTTCACGCTCGCCGAGCTCAAAACGCTGCGCGCAAAGGAGCGCCTGCCGGACCTGCGCCCGGCGAACACGGTCTTCGACCGGCAGTTCCAGATTCCGACCTTCCAGGAGGTCATCTCGCTCGCAAAGCGCGAGGGCGTCGGGATCTACCCGGAGACGAAGCATCCGACGTACTTCGATCGCCTCGGGCTCTCGCTCGAGGAGCCGCTCGTTGCGACTCTGCGTGCCAACGGCCTCGACCGCGCGAACGCGCCGGTGTTCATCCAGTCGTTCGAAGTCTCGAACCTCCAGCAGCTCAATCGAATGACCCGAGTGAAGCTCGTGCAGCTCCTCGACGCCGTCGGCAAGCCTTACGACTTCGTGGTCTCCGGGGATCCGCGGACGTACGCGGACCTCGCCAGGCCCGCGGGCCTCGCGGAGATCGCGCGCTACGCGGACGGCATCGGCCCGAACAAGAACCTCATCGTCCCACGTGATGCCTCCAACCGCCTGCTCGCGCCGACGACACTCGTGCGCGACGCTCATCGCGCCGGGCTCGTCCTGCATCCGTGGACGTTCCGCCGCGAAAACTCGTTCCTCCCGGAGGATTTCCGACAGGGAAATCCGGCTCATTCGCTCTATCTCGCGGCGCCGGGCAACCTGCCCGGCGAGCTGGAGCTCTTCTACAGGCTGGGTGTCGACGGCCTCTTCAGCGACAACCCGGACACCGCCGTCGCGGCCCGCTCCACGGTGTTCGGCTAGAGAGGCACGACGCCTCAGATCCCGCCCGCTCGCCCGCACGCGCCGGCGGGCGGGCGGGAGCTCAACCTGGCCCCTGGCTCTCTCGCTCAGTCCGCCGAGGTTGTCGCCAGCGATTGCGCGCCGGCGACGCGCACGGCTGCCGACAACGTCCTGATGTCGTAAGCGCCATGGTGGCGGCGGCCGTTGATGAAGAAGGTGGGCGTGCCCGTGACGCCGCTCAGGTCGGCGCTGTCAACGTCCTCGGCGATGCGAACGGCGCCGGTGTGCTCACGCAAGTCGGTCATGAAGCGGTGGGCGTCGAGACCGAGCTCCTCGGCGTAGCCGACGAGGTCGGTCGGGGTCAGCGCGTCCTGGTGGGCGAACAGCATGTCGTGCATCTCCCAGAAGGCGCCCTGGTTGGCCGCGGCTTCGGCGCCTTCCGCAGCGATCTGCGCGTGAGGGTGAACGTCGTTCAACGGCAGATGCCGCCAGACGTAGCGGACGTCGGCGAAGTCGCGAAGGAGCTCCCGCACGACGGGTTCCGCCCGTCCGCAGAAGGGGCATTCAAGGTCGCCGTACTCGACGAGCGTGACCGGCGCGGCGATCGGCCCGCGGATGTGATCCCGCTCCGGGTCGACGTCGATGTACAGGTCGACGAGCGGCTCGGCGGTTCCGAGGAGGGCACGAGCTCGCGTGCGCAGTGGCAGCTTCGCCGTTGCGCGGAAGACCAGCCAGGTGATGAGCGCCGAGCTGAGGGCCGCGGTCAAGATGCCGAGCTTCGCCTCCTCCAGCCTCGCTCCATCGAAGGCGAGGGTTGCGACCAGCAGCGCGACGGTGAAGCCGATGCCGGCGATCGTCCCGGCACCCGCCACCGCCACCCAGCCCACCGGCGGGCGGAGACGCCCACCGCTGAGCCGTGTGACGAGCCATGACCCGCCGAAGATTCCCAGGGGCTTACCGAGGACGTAGCCGAACAAGATCCCCAGCGTGATCGGCGACTTGAAGCCGCGCGCGAGGAAGTCGGAGTCGATCTTGATGCCCGCATTTGCGAGCGCGAAGAGCGGCACGACGACGTAGCTCGTCCAGGGGTGGAACAGCTGTTGCAGCCGTTCGTTGGACGGCGTCGCTGCCCTGAGCTCGATGCCGGCCACGCGGGCAAGCTCCGCTGTGGGCTGCTCCCGGAACTCGCGAACCCGGTCCGTGACGCTCTCCAGACTGGACCGCGGAGCCGGGAAGGCGTAGACGAGGAGTCCCATGGCGAGGCCGATGACGACCGGCTCTACACCCGATTCGAGCAGGGCCACCCACGCCCCGGCGCCAAGGAGCAGATAGACGACACCGGCGCGGATCTGGAGGCTGCGTGCGACGAGAACGGCTCCGTAGAAGCCGGCCGCGACGAAGAGCGGCGCGAGATCGAGAGTCTCGGTGTAGACAGTCGCGATGACGACGAGCGCCACGATGTCGTCGACGACGACAAGCGTGAGCATGAACGCACGCAGGCGGTCGGGAAAGCGCGGACCGACGAGCGCCAGCACACCGAGTGCGAACGCAGTGTCGGTCGACATCGCGATCCCCCAGCCAGACGCGGATGAGCTGCCGGCGTTGAAGGCCAGGTAGATCCCGATCGCGACCGCCATGCCGCAGATCGATGCGAGCAGCGGCAGCGCAAACCGCCGCCGCTCGCGCAGCTCGCCGAGATCGAACTCTCGCCGCGCCTCGAGCCCGACGACGAAGAAGAAGAACGTCATCAGGCCGCTGTTGACCCAGTCGCGCAGATCGAGGGCGACGCCGTGGCCGCCGATGTCGATCGAGAGCGTGGTGCCCCAGAACGAGTCGTACGACGACGTCGCGACGTTCACCCAGAGAAGGGCGGCGACGGCGGCGGCGAGCAGGATCGCCGCGCCGCCGGTCTCGGTGCGCAGGAAGTCGCGCAGCGGCGTCTGGATGCTGCGCGCCCATGCCGTCCGCCCGGAGAAGCCGGCCGCGCGGCCGGCTGGACCTGCGCTACTGCTCGTAGCCCTCCACCACCTCGCGCCGCCGGACGTCGGCGGCGGACGGGTCGAGCCCGGCTTCGCGCAGCGCCCGACGCTGGCGGAGCAGGTCCCAGCACTGGTCGAGCGAGACCTTCACCTCTTTGAGCCGGCGCCGGTCGGCGTCGCTCGCGTCGCCGCTCGACTCTCGTTGCCACAGGTCGTGTTCCTCGGCGACAAGCTCCTCGATCGCATCGTGGACCTTCGGATCGTCCATTACTCCTCCCACGTCGTTGTCCAGCCAGCTTAGGTCAGGGGCTCGACCCTTCCAGCGCTTGACATATTCCTATATGGGTATATGATTCTCTCTGTGGCACGGGCGGCGACGACAGCAGATGCGTTCAACGCGGTGGCGGAGCCCCGGCGGCGCCAGATCCTGGACGCCCTCGCCGGCGGCGAGCGGCCCGTGAACGACCTCGTCGACGTGCTCGGCCTCAGTCAGCCGCAGGTCTCGAAGCACCTGCGGGTCCTCCGCGAAGTGGGGGCGGTTGACGTGCGCGATCACGGACGGCAGCGGCTTTACCGGCTGAACGGCCGGGCGCTCAAGCCCATCCATGACTGGGTGAAGGACTACGAGCGCACCTGGTCGGAACGGTTCGGCGAGCTCGATGTCGTGTTGGAAGACCTCAAGCAAAAGGAGGCTGGAGATGCCGGAAGTGGCAAGTAGCCGGGGGGCGACCGTCACGCTCCCGACGGATGAGCAGATCCTCATCACCCGAGTGTTCGACGCACCGAAGCACCTGGTGTACAGGGCATGGACGACCCCCGAGTTGATCAGGCGCTGGTGGCACGCAAAGCGCGGAGAGGTGACGATCGCCGAGGTCGACCTGAGGGTCGGCGGCAAGTGGCGGTACGTGATGGTCGCCGACGATAGCTGCGACTCGGTCATACCTGGAACCGAGGTCGGCTTCCACGGGGAGTACCGCGAGATCGTCCCGAACGAGCGGCTCGTGTCGACTGAGACCTTCGAAGGCCTGCCGGAGGGGATGTCCGAAGAGGACGGGACGACGGTGAACACGGTGACCTTCGCCGAGGCCGACGGGCGCACGCGCGTCACCCTCCTCATTGAGGCGCCGAGCAAGATGAGCCGCGACGCGATCATCGAGTCCGGAATGGAGGCCGGCCTGCAGGACGCGCTGGATCTCCTGGAAGGCGTCGCGAAGTCGCTTCGCTGAGTTCGCGCCCTGCCGGACCACCGGGATCTGGGCCCGGTGGTCCGGCCGGCGCGTGTTACGTGGCGGGCTGGCGCGACACTTCGGGCGCGGCGAGCACACTGCTGACCCAGTCGTCGATGGACGCCGCAACCTCCTGCCAGCCCTCGCCGACCATCGAGAGATGCGGCCGGCCCGCGAACTCGACGTAGTCCGTCTTCGCCGGCGAGTCTTCGTACTTCTTGTACTGCTTCTCCGCGAGCGATGCCGGCACCGTGTGGTCCTTCTCCGCTCCGACGATCAGCAACGGCGCCCGCTCCCCACTCTTGAAGTGCACCTCGGTCGGCGGATGGAGGCGGAAGTTGGCGAAACCAGCCTCGTAGAAGATCTGTCCGCTCTCGGGGACCGCGTAGCGCTCGTACGCCTTCTCCGCCTCCTCGGGCGTAAACGTGTTCACGAACCCGTACGTGAACTCCTCGAGCGTCAGCGGGACGACGCCGTGCCACTTCGATGGATGCGCAAGGGCAGGCGCCGCTGCCTTGAGCGACGAGAAGGGGAGCACCAGGATGCCCTTCGGCGGCGCGGGGCTCAGTGCCACGCCGGCTCGGCCGAGACCGCGGTCGAGCAGAAGCTCGACGATGAGGCCGCCGAACGAGTGTCCGATCAGCACGGGCGTCTGGTCGAGGTTGCGGATCAACGTCTCGTAGTGATCGACGATCTCGTCGAGGCCGAGGCCGGCGAGCTCCTCTGCGTCCTCGCGTAGCTCCTCGACGTCGCCCTCCTTGCGTGGCCATTCGGGGGCGGAGACGGCGAAACCTCGCTTCCCGAAGTAGTCCGCGAAGTTCTCCCAGCTGCGCGCCGAGAGCCAGGCGCCGTGGATGAGCAGCAACGGGATCTTGCTCCCGTCGGTGGGGGTGGTGGCCATGAGATGCCTCCTGGTGGGGGTCCGCCCCGACGCTACCTGCGCGGTTAGGACCGGCGGCCGTCGAGCCGGATCGTCCACGGCTCGATCGTGTCTACCTGGAGGTGTGTCTCGCTCCACGGATCGCGCGCGAGCGTGGCGCGGATCGCAGCTTCGGAGTCCGCCTCGACGGCATGGACGACGCGCTGCTCGTCGGAGAGCGGCCCGCCCAGGACGATGAAGCCGTCCTCGACGAGCCCGTCCATGAACGAGGCGTGCTCAGGCCAGTCGGACTGCTCCTCCATCGGCCGCGACGGGTCCCAGTGAGGCCCCGAGCGGCGTAGCTGAAGGAGAAACATCGGCACGCCGCCTTCTAGCACAGGCCTACCGGCGGAAGACGATCGTGCGGCTGAAACCGGCCAGGTAGCCGGGCCCGGCCTGGTTCACGCTCATGGCGACGCGAAGCACCGATCTACCTCTCCTGAGTTGAACGCGGAAGGTCCGCGCGGACCGGCGAGTCAGCCGGACACGCTTCACCGTGATCCAGCCCCTCGACGTCAGCCGTTGGAGCTTGACCTTGCGGCCGGCGAAGGAACGAGCTGCGATGACGCGCGTCGTGAACCGCGCCCTGCCGACTCGCCGGAACACCACCAGCGGGCGGACAGCGATCACCATCTCCCGACTCGTCACCCCATTCCAGCTCGCGACGTACGAGGTTCGGATCGCCGGCCGCGCGAGGTAGCGCCAGAGGCCGCCGTCGGCGGTGACGATGGTCCCCACTGCAACCTGCGAGCGGGCGCCGTAGCGATGCGCGAAGACCGTCACGCTCTCCGCCGGTCGCCGCGTGGGCACGAGCCCGGAGAGCATCACGCCACGCCCGTAGACAACCGTGCCCGTGCGCGCCACGAGCGACACGCCGGTCGTCGTGAAGGTGAGATCGGCTCCGCGTGTGGTCCCGACGTTGTTCCTCGCGACGAGCCGGTAGTGGTAGGTCACCGCTGTGCGGAGGCCCAAGACCGGGGCGGTCACTCTTTGCTCGCCGAAGCCGGAACCGGCGGTGCTGGTCGGCGTACGGGACCCGTACCG
>DASSXA010000079.1:0-8165 GCA_035704315.1 Gaiellaceae bacterium | reverse complement strand
GACCTGATGCCCCGGGAGCCAGAGCTGCCAGATCGTCTGCAGGTGGTCGCCCGGGGCGGCCGCGCCGGGGAGTCCGTGAAGGCCCTCCGCCATGAATGAGTCATCAGCGTGCTTCAGCGCCGGCCAGGTTGAAACGACCCCGGCGCCGAGGTAGAGCGCGACGACGCCGGCTACAAGGCCCGCGCTGCGGAGAGGAACTCGTCGAAGTCCGGCAGCTCCGCGTCCTCGAAGGCCCATGCGCCGCGGACCGTACCGACGGCGTCGATCAGGAACGCCGAGCGGCGGGCGACGTCCTGCATCCCGCGATATTCACGGGCGATGCGGAATCCTCGAATCGCCTCGCCGTTCCAGTCGGAGAGCAGCGGGAAGTTGAGATCGAGTGCCTGCATCCAGGCAACGTGCGACCACGGCGAGTCACGGGAGGCCGCCATCGCCCGCACACCTGCTTCCTCGAACTCCTTGCTCCTGTCACGCAGGAGCTCCATCTCGTTCGTTCAGGTGCCCGACCAGTCGAAGAGGTAGAAGAGTACGAGGATCGGCCCCTCCTCCACGAGGTCATGGAGTGAGAGGGCCTCGCGCGGAGCCAGCCAGATCTTGGCCTCCGGGATGGAATCGCCAACGCCGAGCACGAAGGGAGCCTAACGTGTGCAGCACCAGCCTTCGACCGTCGGGAAGCGTCCCCTAGCGGGCCCGCCCGGGTCGAACTGCGCCGCAAGGCTCGAGACGGCCTTGATCTTGCTGACGTCGGTGGAGCGAATGAAGAGCCACTGGTCGGCGCTCGGCCAGCCGAGCAAAAGCCACCGCCCACCCGGCGACCAGGCGACGTCGCTGAACCCCCCGAGGCCGCTGAAGACCACGCGTTGGCGCCGCAGGGCGTCGGCGTCCACGACCAGCAGCTGGCTGCGGGGCCCGAGGCGCCGGATTACCGCGACGCCGTGGCCCTTGGGAGCGAAGGCCCCCTCGAGCGGCCGGCCCGGAAACTCGAGCGTTTGCAGACGACGGCCGTTAGCGTCGAAGACGATCAGAGCGAAGCGGCCGGCGAGCCGTCGGACCGCAAGCAGCCGTTGGCCGTCGGCCGACCACTCCAATTCCATCGGGGAGGCCGCAGCTCCGGCGGCTGTCCAGAGCGTCGTCCGGGTGTCCGTCGCGACGACGTTGACGCTTCCGCCGCGATCCACGTAGGCGAGCACGTGCTCGTTGCCCGGCTTCCACGCCGGGGCGACGTCTCGCGCCGCGTCGAGGCGGCCGTCGCCCGTCTTGTCGCCGGCTACGACGCGCACGGAGCTCCGGCTGAGGTAGGCGACGCGAAAGCCGCTCGGGGCCCAGCGAGGATGGCGGACACCCGGCCGGGACAGCACCCACCGCAGCTCACCCCCCGTCGTCAGTGCGACGAGCTGGTTCCGCTTCACCGCGCCGACGTGGAGCCCGTGCGGAGACCACGTCGCCTCGTCGTAGGCGCCGAGGTTTCTCCGGGACCCGTCCGCAGAGACGACCCACACGCCGCTCGGCGCCGACACCAGCACACGTCCCGCGGCCGGGAGCGAGAACAGCGCCGGCTTCGAATGCTGGACGCCGACGACCTTCTCCGTCCCCACCGCCTTCCGCACGTCTCGGATCACGGCTCGGCCGGGTGGGCTGAGCGCGGCGACGAGGAGCGCAGCGCCGATGGACGCAGCGACAAGAGGACGCCTGTGCCGGATCGGCCACGGCGACGGGACACGCTCGGAGTAGGCCGTGCGGACAATCCGCCAGGCCCGCCGCTGTGCGCCGATCTCATCCGGCGGAAGCGTCGCGAGCAGCGCTCGCCGGAGTTTGCGCTCGTTCACAGGAGCTCTCCCTCCAGGCGATCGGCGAGCTGGTCGAGGCCGCGCCGCAGGCGTGAGTTGACGGTCCCCCGCGGGAGCTCGAGCAGCTCTGCGATCTCGCCGGGCGTGTATTCGAGGAGGTGGCGGAGCACGATCACGGCCCGGTGCTCGGGAGAGAGCTCGGCCAAGGCGGCGACCATGGGAGGGGAAAACGTGCTCTCGGTTCGTTCGGTATCGGCGACAGCGACAAGCGGGCCGTCTCCGACCTCTGCCCGAAGCGCACGCGAGCGGGCCCAGTCGATCGCACGGTTGACGACGATCCGGTGCAGCCACGGGCCGAAGGGTCGGCGCCGATCGAACCGGTCGAGCGTGCGGATGGCGGCCAGGAACGCCTCTTGCGCGATGTCCTCGGCGGCTGCGGCATCGTGCGCGACGAGGTAGGCGGCCCGATAGGCGCGAGACCAGTGCTCGCGGAAGAGCGCCTCGAGATCCGAGAGCGAGCCCGCCTGGGCGCCCCGGATCCAGGCCCGCTCGTCGCCTCGCAAGCCCGCCATCGCGCGCTTTGTGTACGTACGACCGCGCCGTAGAGGTCCATGCCCCCGATACGAGCGGGGCGCGGGCTCGGGTCCCATGCTCAGGCCGGCCGGCCGCCCTCCTCCGTCGCATCCGCGATCTCGCGGGCCACTTCGACAATGTCCCTGTTCGCGTTGTAGACCCGAAGCTGGCGGTCGGACCCGTTTCCGCGACGCAGGATCTCGGTGATCCCCTCGAGCTCGCGATCGGAGCCCAGTTCGCGCGCGTGCGGCGCGACCTCCTTCAGCCGTCGCCTCACGAGCTGCGCGACCGCGACGCGGTTCCGGCGGCCGGTGGCGAGATCCATGATCGGCGCCTGGAGGCCGTACCGAACGGACAGCCACTTGTTCTCGGTCGTCAGGATGCGGTGATAGCTCGGGATCTCACCCTGCTCCTCGTAAAGCTCCGAGTAGTACTTGACGAGCGCCTGACAGAAGGCGCCGATGGCGACTGCGTCCTCGACGCGGCTGACGCTGTCGCAGATCCGGATCTCGACCGTCCCGAGCTTCGGATGCGGCCGGATGTCCCACCAGATGTGCGTGTAGTCGGCGATGCAGCCCGTGTGCTCGAGATAGCCGATCACCTCGGCGTAGTCCGCGTAGTCCCGGAAGCGCGGCGGCGGGCCAGACCGAGGGAAGGCGGCGAAGATCGGCTGCCGGGTGGACGCGAGCCCCGTGGGCTCTCCCCGCCAGAAGGGAGAGCTCGCCGAGAGGCCGAGCAGTAGCGGAAGGTCGACGAGCAGGCCGTTGACGACCTGGATCGCCTTGTCCGGGTCGTCGACTGCGACGTGGACGTGGAGGCCGAAGATCAGCTCGCGGCGGGCGACGTACTGCATCTGGTCGACGAGGGCCCGATAGCGGTCCCGGGCGGTGATCCGCTGGCGTTCGAAGAGGCTGAACGGATGCGTGCCGGCGGAGCCGACTCGCAGCCCGTTGTCGGCCGCGATTCCGCGAACGGCCGCGCGAAGGCGGCGCAGCTCCCGGTCCGCATCGCCGGCGTTGCGGCAGACCGGCGTAGCGACCTCGAGGGTGGACTGCATCAGCTCGGGCTTCATCTGCGCCTCGTCCTCGTGTCCGACGAACGCAGCGAGGACGGTGTCGATGCGCTGGACGAGGTCGAAGGTCTCGGCGTCGAGGAGCATGTATTCCTCCTCGACACCGAGCGTGTACGCCTCTCCCTGACCGAACTTGTGGTCGAGCACACTGCCCGCCGGCCCGAGTCCGTCGCCGGTGATGGAGGAAGGCCAGGCCTGTTTCATCCGCCGATTATCGCGTCGGCCTCGATCTCGACAAGCCACCGCGGATCGAAGAGGGCTGCAACGACGATGCCCGTGGTCGCCGGCCGGACGGTTCCGAAGACCTCGCCATGCGCTCGCCCAACCTCTTCGATGTCGTCCGCGCGCGTCACGTACATGCGGGTCCGGACGACATCTTCAGGCCCGCCGCCGGCCTCCTGGAGCGCCGCGAGGATGATCTCGAGGCAGCGGCATGCTTGACCGTAGGCGTCCGACGGGGGATCGGCACCGTCGGGCATCACCGGCGCAGTGCCGGAGACGAACACGCGATCACCGGCGACTACGGCACGCGAATAGCCGAACGTCTGCTCCAGCGGCATCGCGGAGGAGATCCGTCGGCGCTCCATCGAGTGCAAGTATCCGCCGCCGTGGAGTCATTGCGGCAGGTAGCCGACTGGCCGGCGAAGAACGTCGCGGTCGGCGCGCGCCGGGCCGGCGAGGTGCTGGGCACTCGCGGCGACGAACGGCGCGAGTTTCGGTGGGCCTCGGTGACGAAGCCTGTCACCGCTCTCGCGGTCCTCGTCGCGGCGGAGGAGGGCATCGTCGACCTCGACGAGGCCGCCGGCCCGCCGGGATCGACGGTCCGGCACCTCCTCGCCCATGCGTCGGGGCTTCCGTTCGAAGGCCGCGAACCGATCGGGCCGCCGGGCAAGCGGCGGATCTACTCCAATACCGGCTTCGAGGTGCTCGGTGAGGTCGTCTCCGAACGCGCGGAGATGCCGTTCGCCGAGTACCTGGGCCAGGCAGTCCTCGATCCGCTCAGCATGAGCGCCGAGCTACGAGGCTCAGCCGGCTCGCGCCTTTTCGGCAACCTCGACGACTTGCTCCGCCTCGCACGAGAGCTCCTGTCGCCGACCGTCGTCGCCCCGGAGACGCTCGCCGAGGCGACGACTGTGCAGTTCCCCGGCCTGGGCGGTGTGATCCCCGGGATGGGTCGCTTCGACCCCAACGACTGGGGCCTCGGGTTCGAGCTGCGCGACGAGAAGCCGGGCCACTGGTCCGGCACGAGGGTGTCACCGCGAACCTTCGGCCACTGGGGTGGGGCCGGTACGTTCCTCTGGGTCGATCTCGAGGCCGATCTTGCGCTGGGCATGCTCAGCGACCTCGAGTTCGGCGACTGGGCGAAGGAAGCCTGGCCGAGACTGTCGGACGCGGTATATGACGAAGCAGGCGAAGCGTAAGTTGACACTTACGTTAGAAATTGCTTACACTGTTCTCCGTGGAGGCCACGCTGAAGGCGATCGCAGCGCCGCACCGGCGACGCATCCTGTCGCTCGTGCGTGACGGCGAGCTCTCCGCCGGCGAGATCGCGGCGCATTTCGACGTGACGAGGCCGGCGATCTCGCAGCATCTCAACGTCCTGAAGGAGGCTGGACTGGTGAGTGAGCGGCGCAACGGCACGAGACGCCTCTACCGAGCGCGTCCCGAGGGGCTCAACGAGGTCAAGGCGTTCCTCGAGGGGTTCTGGGACGAGCGGCTCGACGTACTCAAACGCGAGGCAGAGCGAGAGGAGAGGAAGAAACGTGGAACAGACAGCTGAGACCACCGCCGTCGAACGGGAGATCGCGATCGCCGCGAGCCCCGAAACCGTGTGGGAGTTCCTCGTCGATCCCGAGAAGGCGACGCGCTGGATGGGGCAGACCGCCTCGTTCGATCCCCGGCCCGGCGGGCTCTACCGCGTCGAGGTCATCCCGGGAGAGACGGCTGTCGGCGAGTTCGTCGAGCTCGACCCGCCGCGCCGACTCGTCCACACCTGGGGCTGGCAACCGGGCGGCATGAGCAAGGTCGCGCCCGGCTCCACCACGATCGAGATCGAGCTGATCCCGAACGAGGGCGGAACGACGTTGCGCTTCAGCCACCGTGGGCTGCCGAGCGAGGAATCCGCTCAGTCACACGCCCACGGCTGGGACCACTACCTCGAGCGGCTCGTCGTTGCGGCCGGCGGCGGCGATCCAGGGGTCGATCCCTGGCTCACGGGCGACATGAGCTAGCCGGAGAAGAGCGGCCAGATGAGCTCGTCGAAGGTCTCACGGTCGCAGCTGGCCAGCGTCACGGGCGTCATCGGCGAGACGCTGGCCGTCCGCGGGATGTCCATCGCGAGAGCGACCTCGCCGAAGTAATCGCCGGGCTTGAGAACCCCGCGGAAGCCACGCTCGGACTGTGTGACCGAGAGGAGGCCGCTGAGGACGACGTAGAACCGTTCGCCGTCGTCACCTTGCGCAACCACGGGAGCGCCGGGCCCGAGCTCCTCACGGCGCATCCGGCCCGCGAGCTTCAGCAGCTGCTCTCCCGGAAGGCCCGCGAGCAACCCGATCCGGGAGAGCTCGGTGACCGATGCTGGGACATGGCGTGGAGACATGCCCCCGTATTGTTGCTGCGTGGGAGAGCTCGACGACTGGAGACACTGTCCTCGCTGCGCGACACCGGTCACGGCCAATGCGGGCCGGTTCGAGTGTCCGCACTGCGGCTTCGCCACCTACGCGCACTCGAAGCCCACCGCGTCCGGGGTTGTCGTCGACGACGGCGGGCGCCTTCTCCTCAGTAAGCGCGCGAAAGATCCCTTCGCCGGGAAGTGGGACCTCCCGGGCGGCTTCCTCGAAGAGGGTGAGCACCCGCTGGACGGCGTCAAGCGGGAGCTGCGCGAGGAGGCCGGGATCGAGATCGGAGACGAGCGCCTCCTGGGCATCTGGATGGATCGCTACGACTACCGCAGGCGGGTCGTCGAGACGCTGAACATCTACTACGCAGCCAGGCTCGCCGAAGGAACGCCTGAACCGGCCGACGACGTAGCCGAGTTCCGGTGGTTTGCTGCAAACGAGGTGCCGCTCGACGAGCTCGCGTTCGCGCACATCCCGAAGGTGCTCTCAGCCTGGCGCAGCAGGGACGAGCACGCGTAGCACGCGCGGCTCGATCGAGAAGTCGAGCGGCGTTCCCAGGGCCGTCGGCTCGCCGTCGACCGCAGCGTCGACGCGGTGGCCGCGAGCGTCGATCGTCAGCCGCTGGCAGCTCCGCTCCTCCCACTCGCGCGGTCGCCAGCCGTGCGCGAGGTAAAGGTAAAGGCGTCCCTCGTCGAGCCGAGCGCGCTCCCCGAGCGAGAAGAGCTCGAGCCTGTACGCATTGTTGGCGACCAGCGCGACCTGCGAGTCGACGGGCTCGCCGTCCACCGAAAGTCGGACGTCGCGCGGGCTTCGGGAGAGAAGCCACAGAGCGCGGAGCTGAGCGAAGGCCTCTCTACGCCGCCTGTGTCCTTCGCGACGATGGACGAGCTGAGCGTAGAGCCCGAGCGAGACGTTGTTCAGGAACAGGCGGTCGGCGACGCGCCCGACGTCGATCAGCCGCTCCGAGCCCTCGAAGGCGTCGAGCGCCTGGACGGGATCGTCGCGGTCGAGGCCGAGGTCGCGTGCGAAGTGGTTCCGGGTGCCGTGCGGGATGCAGACGAACGGCAGGTCGCGGTCGAGCGCGACATCGGCGATCGGTGCCAGCGAGCCGTCGCCGCCGGCAGCGCCGAGAGCCTCCGCATCAGCCGCCCGCGCGAGCCCCGCAGCATCGTCGTCAGGTCCGAGAATGCGGGCCGCCACTCCGCGGCGACCCGCCTCCTCGGCAAGCTCCTCGGCAGTCGGCCTCCCGCTCCCCGAACGGGGATTGATGACGAGGAAGCCGCCCAGAAGCGGTTCTCAGGCCTCGACGGGCTCCAGGCCGAGCGAGCGCTCGAGCGCCGTTTTCGGCTGCGCGCCGATCGCGGCCGCAGCGGGCTCGCCGTCCTTGAAGAGCACCATGGCCGGGATCGAGGCGATCCCGTACCGCAGAGCAAGGCCCTGCTCCTCGTCGATGTTGACCTTGACGAGCTTCAGCTGGCCGCTGCGCTCCTCCGCGATCTTCTCCAGCGCGGGCTCGACGAGCAGGCAGGGCTGGCACCACTCCGCCCAAAAATCGACGAGGACGGGGGTGTCGGACGAGAGGACCTCCTGGTCGAAGGTCGCTTCCGTGACGGATTGTGCTTGAGACATTCGTTTCCTTTCGAAAGAGGTTCGGAGAGGCTAACGCGCGGGACGGCTGACGTGTTCCCGCGCCTCCGTAAAATCGAACATATGGCCGATCAGGTCTTCGATCCCCTGGCTTCTGTCCCCGATCATCCTGCAATTGAGCGGGAGATCCTCGAGTGGTGGGACCGCGAGCTGATCTTCGATCGGCTCCGCGAGCAGAACGCAAACGGACCGCGGTGGAGCTTCATCGACGGGCCGATAACCGCCAACAACCCCATGGGCGTCCATCACGCCTGGGGCCGCACGCTGAAGGATCTGTTCCAGCGCTACAAGGCGCTGCGCGGGTTCCAGCAGCGGTACCAGAACGGGTTCGACTGCCAGGGGCTCTGGGTCGAGGTCGAGGTCGAGAAGTCGCTCGGCCTGAACTCGAAGCGTGACATCGAGGAGTACGGCATCGCGGAGTTCGCGGAGCGCTGCAAGGAGCGCGTCGCCCACTTCTCGGGCGTGATC
>DASSXA010000027.1:0-17942 GCA_035704315.1 Gaiellaceae bacterium | reverse complement strand
CTCGCCCAACGACAAGTTCGTCGTCCGCGAGCCGGGCTCCGAGGACCGCATCTGGTGGAGCAAGGTCAACCAGGATCTCGAACCGGAGCAGTTCGACGGCCTCCGCGCGAAGGTGGTGTCACATCTCGAGAGCCAGGATCTCTACGTCGTGGACGCGTTCGCGGGGGCCGACCCGACCCACCGCCTCGCGCTCCGCGTGGTCACGGACAGCCCGTGGCACGCGCTCTTCGCCAAGACGCTCTTCATCGATCCCACCGACGACGAGCTCGCCGAGTTCGAGCCCGAGGCGCTCGTCCTCCATGCGCCGGCCGTCGAGGCCGACCCGGCAACAGACCGCACGCGCAGCGAGACCTTCGTCGTCCTCCACCCGACCATGGCCGAGGTGCTGATCGGCGGCAGCTACTACGCCGGCGAGATCAAGAAGTCGATCTTCACCCTCCTGAACGACCGGCTACCGCTGGAGGGCGTCTTCCCGATGCACTGCTCGGCGAACGTCGACGACCGGGGCCAGGTCGCGATCTTCTTCGGCCTTTCGGGCACCGGAAAGACGACGCTGTCGGCCGATCCCGAGCGCCGACTGATCGGCGACGACGAGCACGGCTGGAGCGACGACGGCGTTTTCAACTTCGAGGGCGGCTGCTACGCGAAGGTGATCCGGCTCTCACCGAAGGCCGAGCCGCAGATCCATGCGACGACGCGCTCGTGGGGGACGGTCCTCGAGAACGTCGTCGTGGACGAGCGCGGGATCCTCGACCTCGACGACGACTCGAAGACCGAGAACACGCGCGCCGCCTACAAGCTGGAACAGATCGCGAACGCGCTTCCGGAAAAGCGTGCGGGCCACCCCGGCTCGATCGTCTTTCTCACGGCGGACGCGTTCGGAATCCTTCCTCCGCTCGCCCGGCTGAGCCGCGAGCAGGCGATGTTCTACTTCCTCTCCGGCTTCACGGCGAAGCTGGCGGGCACCGAGATCGGAGTCACGGAGCCCCAGCCCACCTTCTCGGCGTGCTTCGGCGCGCCGTTCCTCCTGCAGCCGCCGGCGGTCTACGCCCACCTGCTCGGCGAGAAGCTGGACGAGCATCCGCGCGTCAGCGTATGGCTCGTCAACACCGGCTGGACGGGAGGGCCGTTCGGCGAGGGCGAACGGATGCCGATCCAGGCCACACGTGCGCTTCTCCGCTCGGCGCTGGCCGGGGATCTCGACGGCGTCGAATACCGGGAGGATCCGCTGTTCGGGTTCGAGGTTCCCGTGGAGGTGCCGGGCGTCGACCGAGCGCTGCTCGACCCGCGCTCGACGTGGCGCGATCCCGAGGCCTACGACCGTAAGGCCCGGGAGCTCGCCAGGATGTTCCGTGACAACTTCGAGCAGTTCGCCGAAGACGCCGGCGAAGCCGTCGCACACGCCGGTCCTCAGGTCTAAACCCTTTCACGGCGCGGTTTCTGCCCCCGCGTGAGCGGCGTGTGAGGTCTGTGTGAGCGGCGCAGATCACGCTCGTGGTGCTCCGAAGTTCCGGAGCCGTCACGAAGGAGGGAGAGATGGTGAAGAACAGCACTCGAATCCCGATTGCGCTGTCCGCCGCAGCGCTCGTCGTCGCTCTCCTCGGTGTCGCAGCGTTGGCATCGGGGGCCGAGATCAGTAAACCGTCTACGTTGCCCACGGCGTCTGACGCGAAGCGGACGCTTCTCCAGGGCCCGAAAGGCCCTCGCGGCCCGCGCGGCCCGCGCGGCCGTGTTGGTCAGCGAGGGCCCCAAGGGCCCAAGGGAGACGCCGGTCCTCAAGGCGAGCGGGGCGCTCAAGGCGAGCGCGGCGGTCAGGGCGACCGCGGCCCACAAGGTGAGCGGGGAGCAGCTGGCACGGCGCTAGCGGCGCGAGTCCGAAGCTCCAGTGAGGTGTCGACAGGCTCGGCTCCGCCTCCCGGCGAGGCCTGGCCGTTGACAGGCAACTTCTGGACTCAGCAAGCCGGGGAGACCGAGCTCATGCTCGGGCAGGTCCGGGTGCGTCACCCAAGCGCGTGCGATGGGGCCGACCAGTACCCCGGGTACGCGAGCGTGAACGTCCTCATCGACGGTGACTACGTCGGATCGGCCTATGTCGGCTTCTACCAAGGCATCGCAGGGAGGACACAGACGATCGGGCTGTACTTCTACCCGATGGGCGGCATGATGGCGCCGGACGCCAACGCCAACCACATCATGACCGCAAAGGTTGCAGACTTCTGCACCGGAGCGGGTCAGGACTTCACGTTCGAGTCCTTCAAGGTCGACATCATCGGCGCGCGCTAGCCGAAAGCGCCGAAAGGAGCCCGGAGGTCGCACAGAGCGGCCTTCGGGCTGGCCTTGAACCGGGCGCCATCCCGCACTACAGTGCAGCGTCCGGGGACGCTCCACGGGGATCTATGCGGCCGGCTACACCTGCAATCACGACTCTTGCCGTCGCTTTGCTCCTGGCCGTCCCGGCTGCTGCGGCCCCGTCCGCGCCCAACGCGCGCGTCACGTACGGAAAGCCGACGGTCTCCTGGACGATTCCGCCGGGCTCGACCGCGGACACGATCCAGTTCGTCCGCTCTCTTCCCGCCGAGCCGAACGCCTTCTGGCGGAACGCGGACGAGCAGTCGCCGCTGCGTCCGCGCCAGATGTCGTGGACGGCAGGCGACGGCTTTGCGCCGGGGGCGTGGTACGTCCATGTCTCTGCCGTGTCGCCCGGGCCGCCCGACGCTGACGACGTGATCGAATGGTCGCCGGTGACCCGCTTCACGGTTCCGCCGACGCCGGGGATCGTGCCGGGAAAGGGCGTCGACTACGCCACGCTCGGCATGAGGGCCGGCGACGTGCGCGCCGCGCTCGGCCCGCCTCCCAGTCTGGACGGCACGCGCGCGGCTCCCGTCTACGAGTACTTCGGCGGCGCGCTGCGCGTCCTCTTCGGCGGCGGCCGCGTTACTCGCTTGGAGGTGCTGTCCGGCCGGTACAAGGTCGAGGGCACGAGCATCCGCGTCGGCTCGAAGGAAGCCGCACTGCGGGCGGCGGTCAAGAGAGTGCGCTGCCTGACCTGGAGAACGCCGTCGCCCTACGCGTACAAACGAACGCCCCATCGATACTGCTACCTCGGCTCGCGTGCCAAGGGCGCCGTGATGACGTATTTCGCGATCGAGTCCGGGCGCATCTCGAACGTGAAGCTCGGCCGGGTCGTCTTCGCGAAGTACGACCCGTTCTTCGGCCGCCTCCTCTAGCCGAATCGCGCTGTCTGTAACGAGGCGGCGGACCACCGCCATCCGATAGCGTCCGAGAGCAGTGGAAGCCACTCACGACGTCCTGGTCGTCGGTGCCGGCTGCGCCGGAATGCGCGCCGCGATCGAGGCTTTCGATCAGGGCGCCGACGTCGCCCTCCTCTCCAAGATCCACCCGGTGCGCAGCCACTCTGGCGCGGCCGAGGGTGGGATCAACGCGGCGCTCGGCAACGCCTCCGAGGACAGCCCGGAGGAGCACGCCTACGACACCGTGAAGGGCTCGGACTACCTCGGCGACCAGGATTCGATCGAAGTACTGTGCGACGAGGCGCCCGACGACGTCTACCAGCTCGAGCACTGGGGCGCGGTCTTCTCGCGGACGGAGGACGGCCGGATCGCACAGCGCCCGTTCGGAGCGGCCGGCGCGCCCCGGACCGCCTACGCCGCCGACATCACCGGGCATGTCCTCGTCCACGTCCTCTACGAACAGGTGCTGAAGCGGGACATCCCGACCTACGAGGAGTTCTTCGCCTGGAAGCTCGTGATCGACGACGACCGCTGTCAGGGCGTGATCGCCTGGGATCTGATCAACGGGGGGCTGAAGACGATCGGCGCGAAGACGGTGATCCTCGCCACAGGGGGCGCCGGCCGCCTCTACAGCGGGACGACGAACGCCTACGCCTGTACCGGCGACGGGATGACGCTCGCGCTCCGCGTCGGGGTCGCGCTCAAGGACATGGAGATGATGCAGTTCCACCCGACGACGCTTTCGCCGACCGGTGTCCTGATCACCGAGGGGACGCGAGGTGAGGGCGCCTATCTCCTCAATGCAGACAACGAGCGTTTCCTCGAGCGGTATGCGCCCAACGCCATGGAGCTTGCGAGCCGGGACGTGATCTCACGCGCCGAGCAGACGGAGATCGACGAGGGACGAGGCGTGAACGGGAACGTCCTGCTCGACCTCCGGCATCTGGGGGCGGAGAAGATTCACGAGCGACTACATGGAACCCGCGAGCTCTCGATGGTCTTCGCGGGCATTGATCCCATCCACGACCCGATCCCCGTCCGGCCGGGAGCCCACTACCACATGGGCGGAGTGGATACGGATCTCGTCGGCGAGACGACGATCACCGGCCTCTACGCCGCGGGCGAGTGTGCCTGCGTCTCCGTTCACGGCGCGAACCGCCTCGGCGGCAACGCACTGATGGAGACGATCACTTTCGGGAAGCGGGCCGGCGAGGCAGCGGCCGACTGGGCCGTCGCCCACACCACAGTGGCCGTCCCGCCGTCGATCGAGGCCGACGCGCAGCGGGAGCTGGGCGCGCTCATGAGCCGCAGTGACGGTGAACGCCCCTGGGCGATCCGGGACGAGCTCGCCACGACGATGCACGAGAACTTCGGGGTCTTCCGCCGCGAAGACCAGATGCAGGAGCAGGGGCGGATCATCGAGCGACTCAAGGAGCGCTACGAACGAGTCGTCGTCGAGGACAAGGGCGACGTCTTCAACAACGACCTCACCCAAGCTCTCGAGCTCGGGTTCCTGCTCGACCTGGCAGAGTGCATGGTCGTCGCCGGACTCGCGCGGAAGGAGAGCCGCGGCGCGCATGCAAGGCCGTACGACTACCCGGAGCGCGACGACGTGAACTACCTCAGGCACACGATTACCTCGCTCAGCCCCAGCGGGCGCGTTCGACTCGACTGGAAACCCGTGACGATCACCAAGTGGCAGCCACAGGAAAGGACCTACTGAGTGCCCCGTCCAGCGATACATGCCGGCTTCTGGCCCGCGATCACGCGGCGCCAGAGCCCACCCACCTCCTCACCAAGGTCTTCTGACCTTGGCTCGTCGGAGTGCGGCCTCTGGCTTGGTGCTCGCGACCCAGAATTCCGGCGGCATCACTGGAAGGGGCACTAATGGCGACCGAGACCTCCGTGCGCCTCGAAGATCCGAGTGCGCCGACGATGACCGTCGCGCTCAAGATCTGGCGCTTCGACAGTCAGACAGGCGAGCGAGAGCTCCGCGACTATGAGGTGGAGGCACCCGAGTGGGCCTGCCTGCTCGACGTCCTCGATTTGATCAAGGACAAGGTCGACGGGTCGCTGGCCTACCGCAAGAGCTGCCGCATGATGATCTGCGGCTCCTGCGGGATGCGGATGGACGGGCGCGCCGTCCTCGCGTGCAAGGAGCGAATGAAGCCCATCGTCGACCGCGGACATGTCCCGGTGATCTCCGCGATGGGCAACTTGCCGATCCTGAAGGATCTCGTCGTCGAGATGGGGCCGTTCTGGAACAAGGTCCGGGCCGTCAAGCCCTGGCTCGACTCGGGCTATGACGAAGTGCCGGAGAAGGAGCGCATCGTTTCCCAGCAGCGGATGAACGTGATCCACAAAGAGGCCCTCTGCATCATGTGCGGCTGCTGCGTCTCGGAGTGCAACTCGATGGAATCGGACCCCGACTTCCTCGGCCCCGCGGCGCTCGCGAAGGGGTTCCGATTCGTCGGCGACGCCCGGGACCACGCAGATGTCGAGCGGCTGAACAAGCTCAACGAGGAGCATGGGATCTGGGACTGCACGCGCTGCTACTTCTGCAACGAGCGCTGTCCGAAGGGCGTCGACCCGCGGGACGCAATCGCGAAGCTCGGCGCCGAGTCGATCAAGCAGGGGATCGACCACGACATGGGCGCCAAGCACGCCAAGTGGTTCGTGAAGTCCGCCGAGACGACCGGCTGGCTACGGGAGACCGAGCTCGTTCCGAAGACGCAAGGCGTGATCTCGGCGATCAAGGAGGTCAAGTTCGCGCTGAAGCTCTTCCGACACGGCAAGGTCCCGGTTCCGATCCCGCCGCATGTCGCCGAGAACGTGGGTGAGGCACGCGCGCTTCACGACCTCGTCCGCCAACAGGGGCGCGACGGCGCACTGGGGATCGTCCAGGGCGAGCACGCGCTGGGTCGAATCGAGCGAACGGACTGGGGCGGCGCGAAGCGGGACATCGCCGAAGTGACGCCGGGTGAGGAGCCGGCGCCTGCGGGGCATTGAAGGTCGCGTACTACAAGGGTTGCCTCGCCGCCCTTTCGGCGAAGGAGCTGGACAGCGCGACGAAGGCGCTCGCGCCGAGGCTCGGAATCGAGCTCGACGAGCTGGAGTCGGTCACCTGCTGCGGCGCGGGCGACATCCATGAGGCGGAGCCCGACTACTACCTGCACCTGAACGCCCGGATCTTGGCCTACGGCGAGGAGACCGGCGCCGACACGCTGATGACCGTCTGCAACGTCTGCACCCTGAACCTGAGGCAGGCGAACCTGCAGCTTCAGAAGGACGAAGAGCTGCGTAACCGCGTGAACGTGAATCTGGAGACGGTCGGCGTTCCCCCGTACAGCGGCGGGATCGAGGTCAAGCACCTCCTCTGGCTGATCGCGGAGGGGGATGGCTACGAACAGCTGAAGCTGGCCGCCCACAAGGGGCTCAGGGGCTTGCGGATCGCTCCGTTCTACGGCTGCCAGATCCTTCGGCCCTCGAAGCTCCTCGGGTTCGAGGATCCCGACCGCCCCTGGTCGCTGGAGGCGATCATCGAGGCCTGCGGCGGTGAGCCGGTCGACTATCCAGCGAAGATCAAGTGTTGCGGCTTCCCGATCATCCAGGCCCGGGAGGAGACGGCTCTCGGCGAGCTGCTCCAGCCGATCGAGCAGGCGGTGGAGGCGGGAGCCGACGCGATGGTCACGCCGTGTCCGCTCTGCCACCTCTCGCTCGATGCCTGGCAGCAGAAGCTGGAGGTGTCCACAGGCAGGCCGTTCCGGATGCCGATCCTGCACCTGTCCCAGTTGATCGGGGTTGCGGCGGGGATCGAGGAGTCCGAGCTCAAGTTCAAGCGGCACGTCGTCCCGGTCACGCCGGTGACGGAGAAGCTCGAGGTCTAGAGGATCCGTTCCCTCGCGGCACTGGCGGGGCTCGGCGCGGGCCTCGCCGGATACGCCTGGTTCGAGGCGGGCTGGGTTCGGTTGGAGACCGAGAAGGTTCCGCTACGGCGCTTGCCGCCGGAGCTCGAGGGGCTGCGCATCGCGCATCTCTCCGATTTCCACCTCGGCGTTCCGTCTCGCGGCGCTCGGGCGGTCGAGCGTGCGGTTTCCTGGGTGCAGGAGCGGCAGCCGGATCTGACGCTGATCAGCGGCGATTTGCTCTCTCGCCCTCGTGGCGAGGCAACGCTTCGCCGGCTCCTCGAGCGGCTGCCTCGGTGCTATGCCGTGCTCGGCAACCACGACCTGGCCATTTCTCGCGATCCCTTTTCGCGCGCCGTCGAGCTCGAGGAGCTCGCGCCTGCCCGCCTCCTCGTGGACGACGCCGAGACGATCGAGCTTCGCGGGCGCAAGGTCCAGATCGCCGGGGTGGACCCGCGCTCCTATCGTCTGGGCCGCGCGAAGCCGGAGCGCCTGGCCGATCCGGAGGCGGACTTGCGCATCCTCCTTTGCCATTTCCCGCAGGTGATCGACTTCCTCGAGCCTGGCGTTTTCGACCTCGTCCTTGCCGGGCACCTCCACGCGGGTCAGATCTGCATCCCGTACCCGGGCGGGAAGCTCCGGCTCGCGCATGTCCGCTGGACGTATGTGGAGGGCATGTACGAGCGTCCGGGCGGCGTCTTGCATCTTTCGGCCGGACTGGGCACGACCTTCGTGCCCTTCCGCTTCTTCGCGCGGCCCGCTGCGTACGAACTCGCCCTACACTCGGCTTAATGACGACTCGGGTTCGGGGTCTGACCGGCGCGACGCTTCCGAGCGCGCCGACGGTCTGCCATGAATGCATCTGGTGGCAGACGCGCGGGGGGCGGAGCATCTCGAAGCCCCGCTGGATCGAGCGCACCGAGGACGATTGGGGCGCGTGGGGGACGCTCTACGTCGATGACGACGGCCGCGTGCTGGGGTCGATGCAGTACGGGCCGAGCGATCTTTTTCCGCGCGCCGACGATCTTCCTGCGGGGCCGCCGTCCGACGACACGATCCTCGTGACCTGTGCGTATCTCGTCGAGGGCTCGGCGCAGTGGGTGATGCAGTCGCTGTTCCTGTCGGCAATCGCCGACGTCAAGGAGCGCGGCGGAAAGGCGCTCGAGGCTTTCGCCTACCGGTATCCGGAGGGCGAGTCGGCGGAGGAGCGGTTCCTCGTGCACCGGACCGTCTTCCCAGCGGATTTCCTCGCCGACTTCGGCTTTCTGACGGTTCGCCGGGCCGGGAGGGTCGAGCTCGCGAGACTCGAGCTCGGCGGCCTACAGCCTGTCGCAGAGGGGCGGCGCGAGAAGCTGGTGCGCCAGGTGAAGGAGCTGTTGGAGCCGGAGCTGGCGCCGGCCCCGCGCCGACCCTAGTCACTTCCAGCCGATGTCCCTGTGCCTGGCATCGGGACACGGCTCGAAGGGCCGATCGGTGCCTGGCACCGGGGGGCGGATCCGGGCGCGGCCCGGCCGGCCGATCTCGCCTCGGCGACGGCCACTTTGCCTCGACGCCCATCGTCTCTTCTGGCCATTGTCCCCGTGCCTGGCATCGGGACATGGCCCGGCAGGACGGTTCGGGCTCGCGGGGGCTAGGCGGAAACGGGCTGGCGCGAGAGGAGGAGCTCGGCGATCTGGACCGCGTTCAGGGCTGCGCCCTTGCGCAGGTTGTCATTCACCGCCCACAGCACCAGTCCATTCGTCTCGGTCGAGTCCCGGCGGATTCGCCCGACGAACACCTCGTCCCGGCCCGCTGCTGAGCCAGGCGTTGGGAAGTCCTCGACGGAGATGTGCGGAGCGACTTGCAGGATCTCGCGAGCGTCTTCCGGCGCCAAGCGGTCTTCCGTCTCCACCCAGATGGCCTGCGAGTGCCCGACGAGGACGGGGACGCGTACGCACGTCGCCTGGATCGGAAGCTCCGGCAGACCGAGGATCTTGCGCGTCTCGGCCCGCAGCTTGTACTCCTCGTCGAACTCGTCGCCGACCAGCTCCCAGTCCATGGCGAGGTCAGCCTCCATCGGCTTAACGGCGCGCAGCCGCTCGATGCCGGGATCCCCCGCCCCTGACATCGACTGGTAGGTGGCAAGCCGAACGCGCCGAAGTCCCGCCGCATCATGCAGGGGCTTCAGCACGCACGAGAGCTGGATCGCAGAGCAGTTCGGGTTGGCGACGATCGGGCCGCCTTCCAACGCCTCGTCGTTCACCCCCGCGACGACGAGCGGAATGCCCTCGCTGAGGCGGAACGCATCGGACTTGTCGATACAGGTCGTGCCCGACTCCGCCGTCGGCGGTACGAGCTCCGCGCTCGGCCCGGTCCCGATCGAGAAGAAGCAGAGATCAAGGCCGGCGGAAGCGAGACTTCCCGGCGACGCCTCCTCGACGACGAGCGTCCCGTCGCCGAAAGCAACCCTCTTGCCCGCCGAACGTGCTGAAGCGAACGCGTGGACATCGGTGTAGCCGCGCTCCGCGAGGAGCTCGAGCGTGACGGTCCCGACGGCGCCCGTCGCGCCGACGACGCCGAGCCTACTCATGCGCGCGCAGCGCCTCTTCGGTATCGAGCTCGAACGCCTCGTGCAGAGCTTCGACGGCGCGCTCGACGTCAGCGAGCGGGACGAAGCAGGCGATCTTGATCGGCGATGTATTCACGATCAGCGGCTCGATTCCGATTTCTGCAAGCGTCGAGAACGTCCTTGCCGCCACGCCGGGGTGGGTTCGCATGCCCGCGCCGACGAGGCTGACCTTGCCGAGATCCTCACGCGACGACCAGGAAACGCCGAGCTCCTCGAGCGTCTTCTCAACCTCCTCCCGGTCGGACACCGGTGCGGAGAAGACGATCTCGGGGCCCGTCTGGATGATCGTGTCCACACTCGCGCCAGCTTGAGCAAGAGCCTCGAACAGACGGGCCGCACGGACGCCGTCCACTCGATACACGGCCTCCTCGAGCGTGTGGGTGACGCCTGAGATGATCGCCTTCTCGAGCATTCGTTCGTCCTCCTCGCCGATCCAGGTTCCGTTCGCGTCGGAGAAGCTGGAGCGAACATGGAGCCTGACGCCGTGGTTGCGCGCGAACTCGACCGAGCGTAGCTGGAGCACCTTCGCGCCGCTCGCCGCCATCTCGAGCATCTCCTCGTAACTGACCGCGTGCAGCTTCCGAGCGCCCGGAACGACCCGCGGATCAGCCGTGAAGACACCCTCGACGTCCGTGTACATCTCGCAGGCCTCGGCGCCGAGCGCTGCCGCCAACACGACCGCGGTCAGGTTCGACCCGCCGCGACCGAGGGTGGTCACGTCGAAAGCGGTCGAGACGCCCTGAAAGCCCGCGACGAGGACGATCCGATCCTGGTCGAGCGCTTCGTGGATCCGTCGAGCGCGGACGTCGACGATCTTCGCCTTGCCGTGGGCGGTGTCGGTGACGATTCCCGCCTGCGAGCCGGTGAGCGAGATCGCCTCGCACCCGAGGTCGTGAATCGCCATCGCGGCGAGCGCGCAGGAGACGCGCTCTCCGACGGAGATCATCATGTCGAGCTCGCGGGGAGCAGGCCGCGCCGAGATCTCATAAGCAAGACGCACGAGCTCGTCGGTCGTATCCCCCATCGCGGAAAGGACGGCGACGACCCGATTGCCGGCTTCTTGCGCGGCGACGAGACGCCGCGCGACCGCCTTGATGCGCTCCGTGTCGGCCACGGAGGTGCCGCCGAACTTCATCACCACCGTCCCAGCGTTCGGCGGGCCGGCGCCGGCTACGGCGGGTAGACCCTCGTACTGGGTGGACGGAGACGCCATCAGAGCTCGCGCCGGCCGGAGAGCGCGCGGCCGAGGGTCACTTCGTCCGCATACTCGAGATCGCCGCCGACCGGCAATCCACTCGCCAGGCGCGTGACGCGCACCCGAGCCCGGAGCCGGTCGGCGATGAACGACGCGGTCGCCTCGCCAGTCGTGTTCGGGTTGGTTGCGAGCACGACCTCGACGACGCTGTCGCCCTCGACTCGGCTCAGGAGCTCGTCGATCCGAAGATCCTCGGGATCGACCCCGTCCAGTGGTGAGAGAGCGCCGCCCAGAACGTGGTAGAGGCCGCGGTATTCGTGCGTCCGCTCCAGCGAGAGCACGTCGGCCGGTTGCTCGACGACGCAGATCACGGAGCGATCCCGCCGTACGTCGCGGCAGATCTCGCAGGTCTCTTCCTCGGTCCAGTTGCCGCACTCGCTGCAGAAGCGAACTCGCTCCTTCGCGTCGCGCAAGGCCGAGGCGAGCTCGAGCGCCTCGTCCTTGGGCGCACGCAGGAGGTGAAACGCGAGCCGGTGGGCGGTACGGGTGCCCACCCCGGGCAGACGCGTCAGCTGAGCGACGAGGTTCTCGATCGACGGGCTGAACACGCGGCCATTGTGCCTGTCTGCATCGGACCAGCTGTCCCGGCACAGCCGGTAACGACGACGGTACGCTGAAAGCTGCGGCCCACCTCCCATGGACGAGCAGGACGAAAACGAGGTCGAGGCGTCGAGCGCGGATGTCCAGTTCGGACGGTTCTATCTTCCGTGCCCGGTCTGCCGGACGGCAGTGTCGGTCGCACAGGCGGCTCGGAACGATTCCGAGCCGCCTAGATACGAGTGTCCCGCCTGTGGGACGACGTTCGTCGTCGTGACCGACTAAGACGCCGCGAGGGCGGGGGTGAGCTCCGGTGAGTGCCTCACGTCGAGCAGGCCGTGGAGCTGCGCCCAGCGACTCGCCTCGGTCCGGTTGGCCACGTCCAGCTTCCGGTAGATGTTCGACAGGTGGAACTTGACCGTCTGCTCCGTCACCCAGAGCATCCGTGCGAGCTGTGCGTTGGAGTGTCCCTCCGCGACGAGGCGCAGAATTTCGAGCTCACGCCGGGTAAGGCCCTGTGACTTCGCGTCGACAACCGGCTGCTCGGGCGCAGTGACCGGCATGACCGCCGCCCGTCCGGCCAGATAGACCGAGTGTGAGAAGGCCTGCCGGACCGCGGAGGCCAGATCCTCCGGGTGCGCAGTCTTCACGACGTACGCTGCCGCGCCGGCCACGAGCGCGGCGTCGATGATCCTCGAGTCCTGGTGCATCGAGAGTACGATCGGACGAACAGAGGGCACCGCCGCCTTCGCGCGCTCGATCAGGACCAGCCCGCTGAAATCGCCGGAATGGCCCTCCAGCTCCGTGATCAAGATGTCAGGACGGTGCGCCTCGACCATCGAGATTGCCTCGGAGGTCGAGGTGGTCTTGCCGACGACATGGATTGCGATCCGCCGCAGGACTTGCTCTACGGCATCGAGCCACATCGGGTGGGAGTCGCAGATGACTCCCGACTGCTGAGTAGTGCCGCTCATCGAAAGGGCCGCCTTTCGAGGGTTGTCGGGATAAGTGCTGTCGGGATTGATAGCGCATTTTGCATAGGTTTAGAAGGGTTTGCGCCTAGCGCTTCGTATAGTTTTTGCCAAAAGCGGAGGTTGTTGCCCGCTTTTGTCCGCTGGCTCGGGCCGCTTTCAACGTCAGGCCTGTGGAAAAGCTGTGCAAATCAGCGTCGGGCGTCGTGGATTGCAGTCCTCGACCTGTGGACACCGGCGCGTCGAGCGGCAGAAGTCTGTCCGCCGACTCGACTTTCGTCGGATGGGCGCGGCGCGACGCAACGGGTACCGTGGGCGGACGACGCGGGCAGGCCGCGGCTCGCGGCGCGGGGGCGGGCTGAGCGCCGGATTCGGCGCTCTCCCCGGCCCCTCAGCGCTACTGAATCTTCTCGCGCCCTAGGAGGCGCCCCTCCGTCCGGCTAGTTCCACTTCGCCGGTCGGGTCTTGCGATCCTGGCCTGTTCTCGCGTTCATCGCCGCCGTAGGCTGACCAAAGTGCGGCGGACGGTCATGAGCCCCGGCGGCTCGCCGAGATTCGAGGCAAGCGCAGCAGGAAAAGCGCTGCCCCACGGCTCACGCACCGCATCGCCGCCCGCAGCCGAGAGCACGAATGGAACCAGTGCCTCCGAATGGCTCGAGCTCGCCGAGGGGGCAATGCGGGAGGCCTTGGCCGAGCGCCTGGCACAAGCACACCTGATCGAGCAGCGGGATTGATCCTCAGCCGCCTCGAGATCGCTTCTGGGCTCGTCTTCGGACTGGCGCCGACCGAACGGCTGCCCTCGGCAAGGGAAGCCGGAACGCCGCTGGAGGCGCTCGAGCGTGCGATCATGCCGGCGCTCCTGCGGCCGCCGTGTCTCGTCAGCTTCTCCGGCGGACGGGACTCCTCCACGATCCTCGCGCTCGCCGTCCGGCTGGCTCGGCGCGAGGGCCTCGAGCTTCCGATTCCCGCGACCAACCGGTTTCCGTCCGCTGCGCAGAGCGACGACGTGGAATGGCAAGAACGCGTGGTCGTGCATCTCGGTCTGACGGACTGGGTCCGGGCCGTCCACACGAGCGAGCTCGACTCCGTGGGGCCGGCCGCGAGACGAGTGCTTCGGCGCCATGGCTTGCTCTGGCCGTTCAACACCCACTTCCACGTCCCGCTGCTCCAGGAGGCGTTCGGGGGCTCGCTTCTGACCGGGCTCGGTGGAGACGAGGCACTAGGCGAGCCCCGGTGGGCTCGTGCAGCGGCCGTGCTCTCCCGCCGTGCGGGCCTGGGGCCGCGCGAACTGCAGGCTGTCGGTTTGACCGCATCGCCGTTCGCTGCTCGCAGAGCGGCACCCTCCACTCGTGAGCCGGTCCTCCTCCCGTGGCTAAAGCCAGAGGCCCAGGGTGAGGTCTGGGCGCGGTGGATCTCAGAGACGGCATCGGAGCCCTTGCAATCGTCCGGCCGCTTTGCGTGGTGGCGTCGCCTCCGCTACGTGCGGCTCGGCATCGAAGCACTCCAGCGGATCGCCTCGGACCTGCTCGTCGAGGTACGGCACCCCTTTGCCGATGCAGGCTTCGCAGCCGCGCTCGCCGCACTGCCTCCAGACGCTCGAAGCCAGGGGCGGGAGGTCCTCTTCCAGGACGCGCTCCCGGTTGAGCTGATCCAGCGGTGTACGAGGTCGCACTTCGATCACGTCTTCTGGAGCGAGCACAGTCGTGAGCTCGCCGCCCGCTGGAACGGCGAAGGCGTCGACGACGAGCTCGTCGATCTCGAGGCGCTGCGACGCGAGTGGCAGGCGCCGCGGCCTGACGCGCGAACCTTCATGCTCCTCCAGCGCATCGCCGTCGAGGACGAGCCCGCAGACGCCGGCGACCTCGCGACGGCCGCGAGCGCATAGCCCCCCGTTCGTCCAGGTCCTCGTCCTCTGCGGGGTCCTGTGGTTCTGGCCTGTTGCCACACTCGCGCGCGTCATACCCTGATCAGTTGGCGAAAAGGACGAAATCGCGTGATCACAATCCCTCAGAAGGCGCTCGAAATCGTTCGCAGCCTGCCTTCGACCCCCGCGAGCGTCCCGCAATGCACCTGCGGCGGGGATGGTTGGGTCGTTACGCTCGATCGGGATCGCTACAAGTCCCCCGGAGATGCCGGGATGGTGTGCTACACGCGGTGCGTCTGCGTCGAGCAGGCGCTGAGCACGACTCGCTGAGCTGGCTAGAGCCCCGGCAGCCCTAGTCCGCCGGCCATGCCGCCCAGGCGCGACTGTGCCAGGTCGTTCGCCGACCGCAGGGCCTCGTTGACGGCGCCCAGGATCATGTCGGCCAGGAGCTCGGGATCATCCGGATCGATTGCCTCGGGGGCGATCGTGATCGCCTTGATCTCGCCCGAGCCAGTCGCGGTCACCGTCACCATGCCGCCTCCGGCCGAGGCTTCGACCGTCTCGTTCGCGAGCTCCTCCTGCACCCGGGCCATGTCGGCCTGCATCTGCTGAACCTGCTTCATCATCTTGTTGATGTCCATGCCGCCGGGACTACTCATTCCGGGGTCACCTCCCGGGCGTCGAAGGTCTGTTTGAGCTCCTCCACGAGCTCCTCCTCGCTTAGCCGCCGCTGCTCTTCCGGTTCAGTCTCCCCGTTTTCTCCAACCTCGAACTCTAGAGCGAAGCGGCGGCCGGTCACCTCGTAGAGGGCGTCGGCCAAGAGGGTCGCGTTCTTCGGTTCTTCGGCGAGGTTCCGATGGAAGTCTGCAGTTGCCGGGAACTCCAGCGTCAACGTGTCGCCGGCGAGGCCCGTTGGATGCGCCTCCCGCAGAACGGAGGCGGTCGGGATCGAACGCTGCTCGACAGCCGGTATCACCGCTCGCTGCCAGACGTCCTGCAGCTGCTCGAGCTCGACCGTGGGAGCGGACGGCGTCGGCTCCGGCGGCTCAGCGGCCGCCTCGGGCTCGACACGCTCAGGAGGCCCCCGCCGCTCCAGCTGCTCGATCCGGAACGCCAGCGACTCGCGCTCGAGGTCGGCGCCCGGCCTCGTCACCTTGATCAGCGCGAGCTCGAGCGGCAGCCGTGGATCGCCGCCCTGGCGCATGTCGTCGACAGCTACCGCCAAGAGGTCGCACAGCCGGATGACCGTCGACTCCGGAAGCTGGTTCGCCTGGGCGCGAAGCCGCTCGCGGGTCTCCTCGGTGATCGGCAGCGAGTCGGGCACCTCACCGATGTGCTGGACGAGCAGCACATGCCGCAGATGTTCGAGGAGGTCGGTCACGAGCCGCCCGAGATCCTGTCCCTGCTCGGCGAGCTCCTCCAGGAACTGCAGTGCGCCGGCCGCGTCGCGATCGACGACGAGATCGCAGATGCGGAAGAGCGCGTCCTCCTCGACCGCCCCGAGGAGCTGCAGCACCGATTGGACGGTGATCTTCCCCTCGGTCGCCGCCGCGAGCTGGTCGAGCGTCGACTCGGCGTCGCGGTAGGCTCCGCGCGCCCCGCGAGCGATCAGCGCGAGCGCCGCGTCGGGCACGTCGATTCCCTCGCCGTCGGCGATCCGCCGCAGCTTGGCGATCAGCTCCGGTAGCCGTGGCCGCGAGAAGACGAACGTCTGACAGCGCGACCTGACCGTCGGAAGCATCTTCGAGAGGTCGGTAGTGCAGAAGACGAAGACGAGGTGGGGCGGAGGCTCCTCGATCAGCTTCAGGAGGGCGTTGAACGCTGCGTCCGTCAGCTGGTGCGCCTCGTCGAGGATGTAGACCTTGTAACGGCCTTCCACCGGCTGGAGCACCACACGCTCGCGGATCTCGCGGATGTCGTCGATCCCGCGCTGTGACGCAGCGTCCATCTCGATGACGTCGAGCGAGGTTCCGTTCGCGATCGCCACGCACGAGTGGCACGTCTTGTCCGGCGTCGGAGTCGGCCCCTGCGCGCAGTTGAGGGCCTTGGCGAGGATACGCGCAAGCGACGTCTTGCCGGTTCCCCGCGGGCCGGCGAAGAGGTACGCCTGGCGGACCTGGTCGGTCTCGATCGCGTTGCGGAGGGTCTGGACGACGGCCTCCTGGCCGACGACCTCGTCGAAGTCCTGCGGCCGATACTTGCGGTAGAGAGCAGTCATGATCTGGCTCGCCGTCGATTGAAGCAGGAACCCGCCGGTTCGTGGAGGTCAACCCGGCCGCACGGCGAGTTGTCCTTTCGCAGCGAAAACATCAGCATGTACTTAGCGTGTCAACCGCGGTCGTGACCGGAGGAGCCGGATTCCTCGGCTCGCACTTGTGCGAGTACCTGCTGGCGCAGGGACATCGCGTCCTGTGCATCGACAACCTCGACACGAGCACGCTCCAAAACATCGAGCACATCCGCGACGAGCGCTTCCTCTTCGTCAATCACGACCTGATCGAGCACATCGAGATTGGCGAGCCTGTCGACTTCGTCTTCCACCTCGCAAGCCCGGCCAGCCCGATCGACTATCTCCGGCTGCCGCTCCACACCCTGAAGGTCGGCTCGTACGGGACCCACAACGCCCTCGGCCTCGCGAAGTTCAAACGGGCTCGGTTCCTAATCGCGTCGACGAGCGAGGTGTACGGCGACCCCAAGGTCCATCCGCAGCCCGAGAGCTACTGGGGCAACGTGAACCCGGTGGGCCCGCGCGGCGTCTACGACGAGGCCAAGCGCTACGCAGAAGCGATGACGATGGCCTACCACCGTCAGCAGGGCGTGGACACGGCGATCGCGCGCATCTTCAACACCTACGGTCCGCGGATGCGCCCCCACGACGGCCGCGCGATCCCGACGTTCATGCGCCAGGCGCTCGAGAACAAACCCTTGACGGTGTTCGGCGACGGCTCCCAGACGCGGAGCTTCTGCTACGTCGACGACCTCATCCGAGGGCTCTACCTGCTCGCGACGAGCGAGGAGCACCTGCCCGTCAACATCGGCAATCCGAACGAGTTCACCCTGCTGGAGCTTGCGGAGACGGTGATCCGCATCTCCGGCTCGAGCAGCGAGATCAGCTTCGAGGCTCTGCCGATCGATGATCCCCAGGTTCGCCAGCCCGACATCACGCGAGCGGCGTCAGGTCCTTGGGTGGGAACCCGCCATCGAGTTGGAAGAGGGTCTCAACCGGCTGCTGGATTCCCTGCGAGCGCCGGTCACTTTCCCAACGTAACGCCCGACCGCGCACCCTCCGTCGTGAGTGGTGCACCGAGCCGGTTTCTGGGGGCGCTCGCTCGAGCCAGGCCGACCCGCGGCACCTGAGAGGATCTGCTTAGCGCTGCTTCCTCCCGGACCTGACGCGGTTCGCAGGCTCCCAGTGCGCGGAACCTGGCTGTCAACACTCGCGCTCGAAGCCCGTGTCTCGAGCACTACCCCCTCGGAAGGGGATTCAGCCCCGCTAGAGCGGATCGCGGGTTCAGGGAACCGCTAGCTCCCCACCTAGCGCGGCCGGGCAG
>DASSXA010000225.1:0-3403 GCA_035704315.1 Gaiellaceae bacterium | reverse complement strand
TCCGGTTCTCGGGACGGCGGTCGTACCCAGCCAGCCGCGCTACCCGCGCCGCAGGCCCGGCCTCGCGTGGGTCACCAGGACCACGCTTGACCGGATCGAACCCGATCGCGCCCGCTGGGGCTGGTCAGAGGCGGTGCGACTGGCGGATCCCTCGGCGGCTGAGGTGTTCGCCGAGCGGGCCGCGGCAGGGCTTCCGGCAACGGCCTCGCGGTCCGGGCCTCTCTACTTCGAGACCTGGCAGATCCAGCGCGACAACGCGCTGGGCGATGCACAAGGCACCCAGGTGATCGTCACCATTTTCACGATCCTGCTTCTGATCGTCGCCTTCGTGGTCGTCGGAATCCTCGTCGGCGCACGCGCCGGCGAGCAGCACCGTCAGATCGGTCTGCTAAAGGCGGCCGGCTTCACCCCGCGCCAGGTCGGAATCGTCTTCGCGCTCGAGTCCGCCGCTCTCGGTCTCGTCGCGGCTGCCCTGGGCTTCGCGCTCGGGGCGATGCTCGCGCCACGCCTTGCCGCACCCAGCGCCGAAACGCTGCTCGGCTCTCCAACGATGGCGGCGAATCCCTGGCACATCCTCGTCGCCGGCTGTGTCGTGCTTCCCGTGCTCTTGGCCGCAGCCTTGACCTCCACGCGCCGCAGCACTCGCTTCACCGTCCTCGAGGCGATCCGTGCGGGCAGCCCGTCTCCCGCCAATTCACGGCTGGCGCGTGCCGTCGTCCGATCCGTCATGCCGCTCACGATCGGGCTCGGGCTCAAAGACCTCTTCGCGCGAGGGCGCCGGGCGCTTCTCCTCGCTGCCGCGATCGCGCTCACGGGCGCGATGGTTGTCGTCGTACTCTCGCTCGACGCGACGCTCGACGCGCAGCGTGCCTCCAAGACGAGTGACTTCCCGGACGAGCTGCTGCTCCTCATTTACACACTTGAAACGGTGCTGCTGCTGATCACCGCCACGACGCTCGTTGCCGTCGCATTGCTCTCTGTCCGCGAGCGCATACGCGACTACGGCGTGCTCAAGGCGATCGGCCTCACTCCTCGCCAGATCACCTCCACGGTCGTCAGCGCCCACGCCGCCCTTGCGGTGGCCGCTTCGCTGCTCGCCATCCCGCTCGGCGTCGGGCTCTACATCGCCCTCTTCCGGATTGCCGGCGACACAACCGAGGACGCCGTCATCGCACCCTGGTGGTCGCTCGCACTGATCCCGCTCGGGGCCGTGCTCGTCGTCATCGCGGCGACCAGCCTCCCGGCGCGGCTAGCCACGCGAATCCATACCGCCGATGCACTCCGCTACGAATGAGTCGCGGCGCGAGGCGGCACCCATCAGTTCGTGACGTATCACGTCACGGGCGAGTGAGGAAGAGCCGTTTCTCCGTTCGGAGGTGGGGTGCCCACTCGAGGCGGCTCGCGCCTGCGAAGCGCAAGTACGCGCGGAGCGCGTCGCGCATCGCGTCGACGAACCCCTCGGCGCCGCGGGGTGCGAAGCCGTTCTCCCACCAGACGTCGAGCACCTGCACGCGGGCGTCGTCGCGGTCGATGCGCGGCTCGATCCGGCCGACGAAGCGGTCGCGGAAGACCATCGGCAGCACGTACCAGCCCCAGCGGCGCTTTTCTGGCGGAAAGAAGAGCTCCCACACGTAGTCGAAGTCGAACAGGCTCCCGAGGAAGGGGCGGTCCCAGAGCAACGCGTCGAACGGGGGAAGGAAGGCGACGGAGGGCGGTGGCTCCGGCGGCGCTTCCAGTAGCCCGACGTCCTCGCGTATGACGAGGCGTTTGCCGCGCAGGCCCTCGACCTCGACGGGAACGAGCTCGCCGAGCTCGATCAGCTCCGTCCGCAGCGCGCTCCGCCCCGGGCTCTCCGGCCACCGCGGATCTGGCTTCGCCGCGCCGAGCCCCCCGAAGGTGTCGGCGCCGCCGCCGAAGCCGAGCAGGCCGTGCGCGCGGTAGCGCGAAAGGAGCTTGTACCGGAGCTGCTCCCTCAGCGGGAGGTCGCGCGCAATGACGTCGGCCGGCAGCAGTCGTTCGATGAGGTCGTAGTACCGGCGGTTGCCGTCGCGGCGGGCGAGGCCGAGCACACCCGTGGCGGTGTACGCCTCGAGCACGGCGCGTACGGCGTTCGTCGGCATCCCGAACCAGTCCGTCGTCGGCCCGCGCTCGCGCTCGAAGTCGAGTGAAGACAGTGCCCCCTCGAGGCGGATCCGCTCGAGCACCCGCTCGGCCACCTCCGCGTTCTCGTCGAGGACCTGCGGCGCCCACCGGCCGAGCGTCGCGCGGAACCACGCGTACTCGCTCGACGGGACGAGCGAGAGTCCCTTGTTGTACGCCTCGAAGATCTCCCGACGCTCGTAGAGGAGGTCGCACCAGCCGGGGTCGTAGCCGTCGACGCGAGCGTGCAGCGCGAGGTCGTGGCTCCGGCCCGCTACAGCGAGCGGATCGAACTGGATCGACCCGAGCTTGCGGAAGACCTCGAGCACTCCATCGGGGCCTCCCTCGAGAGATCGCGCTGGGGCTAGGAAGTGTCGGGCGACGAGAAACCGGCGCGCGGCCTCGGCGGAGACCCTCACCTGGAGAACGCTAGCTATCCGACGCGCGATGCATGTGCGACCTCTGAGGGGCGACTACGCCGCCTCTTCGAGCGCGGGCTTCGGGACCTGCTCCGGCTGACGGAGATCGCGCCCGCGCACGAGGAAGATCGAGACGAGGACGCCGGCGAAGGCGATCACAGCTCCCGCCCAGAACGCGTTGACGAACTAGCCTCGACTGCATGCCGTGGTGGTATTGGTCGGCGCTCGGGGTGGCCGCTCTCCTCGTCGTCTACGCCGGGTTCGTCGTTTGGCTCATTGCACTCGGACGGCGTGAGGACGCCCGCGCGCTCGCCACGTTCATACCCGACTGCATCGTTCTCGTGACCCGGCTCGCGAGGGAGCCTGGCGTCCCTCGCCGCCGCAAACTCCTGCTGCTTGCCCTCGTCGGCTACCTGCTGCTGCCGTTCGACCTCGTACCGGATTTCATCCCGGTCGCCGGACAGCTCGATGACGCGATCATCGTTGCCCTCGTCCTCCGCCATTTCGTCAGAACAGGTGGCGAGCCGCTGATTCGCGAGCTATGGCCGGGACCGGAACAGTCGCTTGCGCTCATCTTGGGGCTCATGCGATAGGCCGTTTCCGCGACAGGCAGACGTACTGCGACCCTGCTGTGGACAGCTACGGTCACCCGCCCGGTTTCATACCGGCGACGCCGGAGACCGACCACGCGTCGAGCGGGCAGGCGGCGGACCCGACACTTAGCGAAACCTCCGTGCCCTCTGCGACGACTGCCACTTGACGAGGCACGGGAAGCAGCGGCGGCGTTCACCTGCCTGAACGGCGTGGTCCGGCGCTCTACGCTGACCCGGGTTCATCCTGCACGC
>DASSXA010000290.1:0-2235 GCA_035704315.1 Gaiellaceae bacterium | reverse complement strand
CCACGCGTTCACGGACGGGAGGGACGTTTCGCCCACTTCCGCCGTCTCCGATCTGGCCGAGCTTCCGGCCGAGAAGATCGCGACGATCGTCGGCCGCTACTACGCGATGGACCGCGACCAACGCTGGGAGCGCACGGAGCGCGCGCTCGCTGCGCTTCTCCACGATGACGAAGGGGCGACGGGGTCAGACCCCGTCTCGGAAGTGCAACGCAGCTACGACGAAGGCGTGACGGACGAGTTCATCGAGCCGATCGTGCTCCAAGGGCGCCCGCGGATCGCAGAGGGGGACGTGGTGATCTTCTTCAACTTCCGCCCGGATCGCGCGCGGCAGCTCACGCAGAAGCTGCTCGCCGCGGGGTTCGACGTGACCACGATGACGCGCTACCGCGACGACTTCGACGCCCCGGTCGCCTTCGAGGAGCGGCAGGTGACGGAAGTGCTGGCCGAGGTGTTGTCCGAACATGGGATCCGGCAGCTCCATGCCGCGGAAACGGAGAAGTACGCGCACGTCACCTACTTCTTCGACGGCGGCCGCGAGGAGCCGTATCCCGGCGAGGAGCGGATCCTGGTGCCGTCCCCCCGGGACGTCCCCAGCTACGACCACAAACCGGAGATGTCGGCGGCAGAGCTCGCCGGCCGCTTCGTCGAAGCGCTCGAATCCGACGGGTTCGGTTTCGCCGTAATCAACTTTGCCAATCCCGACATGGTCGGACACACAGGCTCAATCCCCGCTGCTGTCACCGCCGTCGAGACCGCGGATCGCTGTCTCGGCCGCGTGCTCGAGGCCATCGCGGCCCGCGGCGGCGTTGCACTCGTCACGGCGGACCACGGCAACGCCGAGACGATGCTCGACGACGAGGGAAAGCCACACACGGCACATACTGCGAATCCAGTGCCGCTCGTGCTGACTGAAACGAATGTTTCCCTGGTCGAGGATGGGGAACTATCCGATTTGGCACCTACATGCCTCGCTCTTCTCGGCCTGGAGGCTCCTTTACAAATGACCGGCAAAAACTTGATCTTTAGCCCGTCGTAGCCGGGCTATACTCCTGCTCCCCTGTGGCCCTCCCCCAGCCAGATCCAGGCGTACTGCGGAAAGCCCAACGCGGCGACGAGCGGGCTTTCAACCTGATCGTTCGCGCGTACGAAACGCCTATTTACAACTATGTCCTGCGGCTGGTCGGCGATCGGGCACTCGCCGAGGACCTCACCCAGGAAGTCTTCCTCCGCGTCTACCAGGGCCTCCCGAAGTTCTCGCTGCGATGTCGGTTCACGACCTGGCTCTTCCAGGTGACGAAGAACCGCGTGCTCGACGAAATGCGGGCGAACGAGCGCCGGCCGCGGGCGGTCGTGACGATCGATGATGCACCGCCGCTTGAAGTGCTCGACGCACCGGTCGAGCGTGTCGAGGCGATGGACGCCGTCTGGCGTGCGGTCGACGACCTCACCGTCGACCTGAAGATGGCTCTTCTGCTGCGGGACGTCGTCGGCCTCTCGTATACGGAGATCGCCGACTCGCTCGAGATCACTCTCGCCACCGTCAAGTGGCGCATCTACAAGGCGCGGGAAGAAGTCCAGTTTGCACTCGCCCGTGAGGGCATCACCTTCGGCTCCTCGACCAAGAGCGTCGAGGCGCCCGTCCCCTAGTCGGCCGAGCCGGCGAAGCCGGGACGGCCTTTTCTGGTCGGCGCCGCCCAGTCGGCGCCTTTAGTCAGACCGCCGCCTAAGCCAGTCCGCTAGGAGCCGCGCTGACTCGGCAGGCGTATTGCCGCGCCGGAGCACGTCTTGCTGCTGCGCGGGTGGCGGAGGCGGCTTTTCGCTGCTCCCCCCGGCATAGGCGAACGCGAGCCCAACGGCGATCAGCACCGTCCCCAGGACGGCCGCGAGCCCAAGCAGCGTGCGGCGTGACACGTGAATCGTCCGTCGCCTCGGCGTCAGGACCTCGGTTGGCGCAGTGACGTCCGGCGGCGCCTGAGCGAGCTCGTGCGCGAGCGCGGCCGCTGAGTGAGGCCGGTCGTTCGGGTCGAACGAGAGGCAGCGCAGGATCAGGCTCGCAAACTCCGACGACGCCGCGGAAGGTGGAGCAGGCGGCTGGCGCTGCTGGAGTGAAAGGTCGACAAACGAGGTGAACTCGTACGGCGTCCGGCCGGTCAGGAGCTCGTAGCCCACGGCGCCCAGCGAGTAGATGTCCGCGGCGGCCGTGACCCGTTCGCCCGCGGCCTGTTCCGGCGCAAG
>DASSXA010000149.1:0-4179 GCA_035704315.1 Gaiellaceae bacterium | reverse complement strand
TGGTACTGCGCGAGGCCGACGACCTCGCCGTCGAGCTCGATCGCAAAGGGAACGACACCCTCGGTTCCGTCCACCTTCTCGCGCAGGTCCTGTTCCGTCGGTGCGCCCCACCAGCGCGCGACCGCAGGCTGCGCCTGAATCTCCATCAGGCGAGGCACGTCATCAGCGGCCAAGGGCCGCAGCAGGACCTTTTCGCCTCGCAGCTCGGCCATCGCGATAGTCTGGCCACAGATTTGCGAAGGAGGCGGAGATGACGGAAGTCCTGGAACAGAAGGAATCGCAAAGCACCGAGCTGGGCCGGGTCAGCCACTGGATCGGAGGGCAGATCGTCCTCGGCCAGTCGGGCCGCAGCGGGCCGGTGTACAACCCCGCCAAGGGCATTCAGACGAAGGAGGTCGACTTCGCTTCGGTCGAGGAGGTCGACCGCGCCGTTCAAGCGGCCAAGGAGTCGTTCACGTCGTGGCGCGCCGTCTCACTCTCCAAGCGCCAGGAGCTCTTCTTCGAGATCCGCGAGCTCGTTCACACGCGGAAAGACGAGATCGCCGCGATCCTCACCGAGGAGCACGGCAAGGTCCTCACCGATGCCCGCGGTGAGGTCCAGCGCGGGCTCGAGGTGGTCGAGTATGCGTGCGGGATTCCGACGCTGCTCAAGGGCGGCTTCTCCGAGCAGGCGTCGACCGGCATCGACGTCTACTCGATCCGGCAGCCGCTCGGCGTCGTCGCGGGGATCACGCCGTTCAACTTCCCCGCGATGGTGCCCATGTGGATGTGGGCGCCCGCGATCGCCTGTGGAAACACCTTCATCCTCAAGCCGTCCGAGAAGGACCCGTCGGCCTCGAACTACGTGGCGGAGCTGCTCAAGGAAGCGGGGCTTCCCGACGGCGTGTTCAACGTCGTTCACGGCGACAAGGTCGCGGTCGACGCGATCCTCGAGCACCCGGACATCGCGGCGGTCAGCTTCGTCGGCTCGACACCGATCGCGCGGTACATCTACGAAACGGGGACGAGCAAGGACAAGCGGGTCCAGGCGCTCGGCGGTGCCAAGAACCACATGATCGTCCTCCCGGATGCCGACATCGACATGGCGGCGGACGCCGCCGTCTCGGCGGCATACGGCTCAGCAGGCGAGCGGTGCATGGCGATCTCCCATGTCGTGGCCGTCGGCGAAGCCGGCGACAACCTCGTCGAGGCGATCAAGGAGCGACTGCCAAAGATCAAAGTGGGGGACGGCACGGAACCTGACGTCGAGATGGGACCGCTCGTCACGCGAGAGCATCGCGACAAAGTGGCGTCGTATCTGGATTCCGGGCCGGCTCAGGGGGCGACTCTGGTAGCCGACGGGCGGGAAACGTCACCCGACGGCGATGGGTTCTTCCTCGGCGTGTCGCTTCTGGACAACGTGACGCCGGAGATGGACGCCTACAAGGACGAGATCTTCGGCCCGGTGCTGGGTATCACGCGGGTCGAGACCTACGACGACGCCGTCCGGATGGTGAACGAGAACCCGTACGGGAACGGCACGGCGATCTTCACGCGCGACGGCGGCGTCGCACGGGAGTTCGAGTTCGATGTCCAGGCCGGGATGGTGGGAGTCAATGTCCCGATCCCCGTGCCGGTGGCGTACTACTCGTTCGGGGGCTGGAAGCAGTCCCTCTTCGGCGATCGACATATCTACGGGCCCGAGGGGATCGACTTCTACACCCGGGGCAAGGTCGTCACGTCGCGTTGGCCGGACCCGGCGACGAGCAAGGTGGATCTGGGCTTCCCGCAGACACGCTGATCGCGCCTGGACCCACAGCGGACATCTCCGGTGCCTGGCACCGGAGATGGCCCGAACGGTCAGTGAACGTCCGCGGCGTCTGGCCACGACGGTGTACGGAATAACGTCCCGCCGCTCCACCGCCAATCCCAAGGATCGGCGCAGAAGCCCGCCCTAACAGGGTTCTGGACGACGTATTCGGCGGTGTCCCGGAGCTGCGTCTCCGTCTCAATTCGCTTTGACCAGAAACGCCGTCCGAACAAGTGATCCTTTCGTTGGTGCCAGGCGTTGAACCACTGCGCGTAGACGCCGTTGAGCCGCTGCATTCCGGCCGAAAGGTTCTCGTGACGGGTCTCCAGCACCAGGTGGAAGTGATTGATCATGAGGCACCAAGCCGGTAGCGCCCACTCCTGCTGGCGAGCGATGCGGTTGAGAAGATGGAGGAACACGCGTCGATCGTCGGCGGTCTCGAAGATGTCGCGCCGATTGTTTCCGCGCGTTGTTACGTGGAAGTAGCCGGCTGTCTGGTCGCGCGGGGGCCGTGGCACCTCATCGACCGTAGCCGGGTCGGCGCGCAAGAACTGCGACGAAAGCGTGTCGATTGGCGCCTCGTCCGGTGCCTGGCACCTAGGGAGTGGCCCTAAGCGACGGCTGGTTCTGGCTTGAGCTCCTCGCCGAACTTTGCTCTCGCGACGTATTGCCCGATCCCCGGCGTGGCTACGAGCTCGTCGTTCTCGACCAGCACGTTGCCGCGCAGCAGCACGACCTCCGGCGACCCGGTCACCTCGGTCCCCTCGTAGAGGTTGTAGTCCACCCGCGAGTGATGGTTGGCGGCTGTGATCGTCACCTTCTTCTCCGGGTCGAACACAACGATGTCGGCATCCGAGCCCACGGCGATCGTGCCCTTTCGCGGATAGAGCCCGAACAGCTTCGCCGGGTTCGTCGAGAGCAGCTCCACCATGCGGTTCAGCGAGATCCGGCCCTCGCGAACGCCGAAGTGGTGGATCATCTGCAGCCGGTTCTCGAGCCCCGGCCCGCCGTTCGGGATCTTGGAGAAGTCGTCGCGTCCGAGCGTCTTCTGGCCGTCCCAGTTGAACGCGCAGTGGTCGGTGGAGATCGCCGAGAGGATGTCGGTCCGAGCTGCGTTCCAAAGCACGTCCTGATTCGCCTTGTCGCGCGGCGGCGGCGTGTAGACGAACTTCGCGCCCTCAAAATTCGGTCGCTCGAGGAACGTGTAGTCGACGAAGAAGTACTGGGTGCAGGTCTCGCCCCAGACGTTCCAGCCCTTCTCACGCGCGATCGCGATCGGCTCGACGGCCTCCTGGCAGGAGACATGCACCACGTAGAGGGGCGAGCCGGCAACCCTGGACAGCTGGATCGCCCTGTTCGTGGCCTCGCCCTCGGTCTCGGGCGGACGAGTCAACGCGTGGTAGCGCGGCTCGGTCTTCCCCTCCGCGAGCGCCTGCTTGACGAGGACGTCGATCGCGTCGCCGTTCTCGGCGTGGACCATCACGAGCGCGCCCGAGTCCGCCGCCACCTGCATCGAGCGGAAGAGCGTCTCGTCGTCGACCATCAGCGCGCCCTTGTAGGCCATGAAGAGTTTGTAGGAGGTCACGCCCTGGTCGGGGAGCCCGGCCAGCTCCTCGAGCGACCCGCCTTCGTCGAGGTCGGTGATCGCCATGTGGTAGCCCATGTCGATCACCTGCTTGCCGTTGGCCTTTGCGCGCCATTCGTCGAGCGCATCGGCGAAGGTCGAGCCCTGCGGCTGGATCACGAAGTCGACGTGGCACGTCGTCCCGCCGAACGCCGCGGCCGTCTGCCCGGACTCGACGTCGTCGATCGTCACCGTCCCGCCGAACGGCATGTCGAGATGCGTGTGCGGGTCGACTCCGCCCGGAAGCACGTACTTTCCGGATGCGTCGATGACCTTGTCGGCCTCCACGTCGAGCGACTCGCCGATGAGAGAGATCCGCTCGTCCTCGACGAAGACGTCGCCGACGTAGTCGTCGGCCGCCGTAATCACTCTTCCACCTCTGATCAACACCGACATCTGCGGACCTCCCTATCTCACGCGCCTAAAACGAGCGTACGTCCAAGCGTGACCCGTCTGCAACCGCAAGGAAAAGGAGGGGCCGGCTTGGCCGGCCCCGTTGACGTTCAGAAGAACATAAGGAGGGGGCTACCGGGGGAAACCCGGTTTCCCCCGGTTTTTAGGCGCCGCCTTCGGTGACTTGGACCTTCTCTTTCTGCCAGTTCTCGCCGGTGACGTCGACGCCGTCGTCCTTGAGCGCGTCGACGGCCGACTGAGCGATGTCGGTGCGGAACGAGTCGTCGCTCGCCGGCTTCTTGATCACCTTTCCGTCGAGCGCGATCTGCTTCGTCACGTCCCACGACTCGGGCTCCATCACGCCGATCCCCTT
>DASSXA010000123.1:0-2818 GCA_035704315.1 Gaiellaceae bacterium | reverse complement strand
AGACCACGTACTTCTATCCCAAGCTCCTTTCGGGCCTGCTCTTTCACCCCGAAGAGTGAAACCCTGGCTCGACGTATGCCGGGCGGCCGCCGCCGACGTGCGCGCGCAGCTCGACAAGCTCCCCACCCGCGCCGAACGGGAACCCGTGCTGGCTGCCGGCGCTGGGGGCGACGACACGACCGCGATCGACGCCGCCGCTGAGGGGGTCATCGTGGCCCGGCTCGAGGAGCTCCACCGTGCGGGCGAGCAATTCACGCTGATCTCCGAGGAGCTCGGAGTGCGAGCCTTCGGAGAATCGGAGACACGTGTCGTGGTCGATCCCATCGACGGCTCTGTCAACGCGAAACGAGGCCTGCGGCACTTCTGCCTCTCGATCGCGGTCGCGGAAGGGTCGACCTTCGGGGACGTCGTCTTCGGCTACCTCTACGACTTCGGATCGGGCGAGGAGTGGACGGCGGCGAAGGGCGAGGGCGCCCGGGTCGACGGGCGGTCGTTGGGCGACGTGCGCCCCAAGGACAGGGTCGAGATCCTGGCGCTCGAGGCGACGCTCTCGAAAGCCGTCGCCGCGAAGGCTGTGGCGCTCGCAGACTACGCCCTCCGCTTCCGGATCACGGGCTCGCTCGCACTCTCGCTCTGCCAGTTCGCTGCCGGGCGGCTGGACGCCGTCTCCTCGCTGCGCGGAGCGCGCGCGGTGGATGTCGCGGCCGCCCAGCTCGTCGTCAGGGAAAGCGGGCTCGAGATCGGGTTCGTGGACGGCACCTCCTGGGACGCGGCTCCTCTCGGCACCGCGCCGCAGCCGGCCGTAGTCGCCGCGCCGACGAAGGAGTTACGAGAGCGCCTTGCGGAGATCCTGGTGATGTGACGGAGATCCGGATCGGGTGCTCGGGCTGGAACTACGCCCACTGGCGCGAGCGCATCTATCCGAAGGGACTTCCGCAAAAGCGCTGGCTCGAGTACTACGCACGGCTCTTCGACACCGTCGAGCTCAACACGACCTTCTATCGGCTGCCCAACGTCTCCGCAGTCGAGGGCTGGGTCGCCCACACGCCGCCCGGCTTCCTGTTCGCGGTCAAGGCGAGCCGCTACCTGACTCACATCAGGCGGCTGACCGATTTGGAGGGAGGAATCCGGCGCTTCTACGAGCGAATCGGGCCGCTCAGGCGATCACGGAAGCTGGGGCCGGTGCTCTGGCAGCTGCCGCCGACGTTCAAACGGAACGACGAGCGGCTGGCGTCGGCGCTCGAAGCGCTTCCCGAGGGCCGCCACTGCTTCGAGTTTCGCGAGCCGAGCTGGTACGTGGACGAGATCTACGCGCTGTTGCGAGCCCACGGGGCCGCTCTCGTGATCCCCGACAGCCCCAAGTACCCGTTCCGCGCGCTCGAGCTGACGACCGACTGGACGTTCGTCCGCTTTCATCACGGAAGCCGCGGGCGGCGCGGAAACTACTCGGAGAGCGAGCTGGAGGAGCGAGCCGTGTGGATCGCCGGCTGGCGTGACCGAGGCATCGACGTCTACGCCTATTTCAACAACGACTGGGAGGGCTTCGCAGTCAAGAACGGCCTCAAGCTGAAGGCGCTACTCGGGGTCTGATCGATTCGCCGCCGGAGCGCGGCCTTGCCGCGCGGGAGGCTCACAGCCGCGAAAAACGCAAGAAGCGACGGGGGAAAGGCCGGCTCCGTCCACGGCGAACGTGGGCGACCGCGCACGAAAGGAGGGGGTCCGTGGGGGAACCAGGGGTTCCCCCACGTCTTGCTACGGTCCTGGCGATGCAGCCTTCGCGAGAGCAGATTACGGAAGCGCTAAGGCGGGTTATCGACCCCGAGCTCAAGAAGCCGGTGACCGAGCTCGGGATGGTCCGCCAGGTTGACGTCTCGGGCGACCACGTCGCCGTGACGATCGCACTGACGGTGCCAGGCTGTCCGCTTCGGTCGAGCTTCGAGGACCAGGTCCGCCGAGAGCTGCTCCCCTTGCCCGGCGTCGAATCCGTCTCGCTCGACTTCGACGTCATGAGCCCCGAGGAAAAGGCCGCGCTGACGACACGCCTGCGGGGCGGCGTCACCGAGCGGAGCAAGGGCATTTCGGTCGATCGCTCGACCCGCGTCGTCGCTGTGGCGAGCGGGAAGGGCGGCGTGGGCAAGTCGACGCTCACAGCGAACCTCGCTGCGGCCTTCGCTCGGCTCGGCAAGCGGACAGGCGTTCTCGACGCCGATGTCTACGGGCACTCGATCCCGCACATGCTCGGCGTTCACCAGCGCCCGGTCGTCGTCGACCGCATGATCGTCCCGCCCGTGCGAGACGAGCTGAAGCTGATGTCGATCGGCTTCTTCCTCGAGGACAACGCCCCCGTCATGTGGCGTGGCCCGATGCTGCACAAGGCTCTCGAGCAGTTCCTCTCCGACGTGCACTGGGGCGAGCTGGACATGCTGCTCGTGGACATGCCCCCCGGCACCGGCGACGTCTCGATCTCGCTCGGCCAGCTGCTTCCCCGCGCCGAGGCGCTGGTGGTCACCACGCCACAGCCGGCCGCGCAGCAGGTCGCCGTGCGCGCCGCTCAGATGGCAGCGAAGATCGAGATGCGGCTGCTGGGCGCCGTCGAGAACATGTCGTACCTCGTCGGCACCGGCGATGAGATCTTCGGGTCCGGCGGTGGCGAGGCACTCGCGGCCGAGATCGGAGTTCCGCTCCTCGGAAAGATTCCGCTCGACCCAGCGCTGCGCGAGGCAGCCGACCGCGGCGAGCCGCTCGTGTGGGAGCGTCCCGACGCGGAAGGCTCCCGCGCGATCGTCCAGCTGGCGGAGGCGATCGGGGAGACGCGCCG
>DASSXA010000112.1:0-5834 GCA_035704315.1 Gaiellaceae bacterium | reverse complement strand
AAGTCGCCGCGCGGCTCGATGCCGTGGTGGCGAAGGCGGCGGATGGCATCGGCGATCTCGCCCTCGTTCGTCGTCACCGCTCCGCCCTCGCCGGTCGTGACGATCTTGCGCGGGTGGAAGGAGAGACACCCCAGCCGCCCGAGCCCGCCGCACGGCCGCCCGGCCCGTCGCGCGCCCAGAGCCCCGGCCGCGTCCTCGAGCAGCGCGACCCCGTCCGGCACGGCGGCCTCCAGCTCCTCCCACCGAGCCGGCCTGCCGAAGAGGTGCACGACGAGCACCGCGCGGGTGCGTTCGGTGACTGCCTCGGCAACGGCCTCGGGCCGCAGGTTCATGGTCTCCGCGTCGACGTCCACGAGCACGGGCCGGGCGCCGGCCAGCGCCACGACATTCGCCGTGGCCGGGAATGTGTAGGCGGGGACGATCACCTCGTCGCCGGGCCCGATTCTCAACGCCAGCACGGCGAGATGGAGCGCCGCGGTCCCGGACGAAACCGCGACGGCGTGCTCGACCTCGCAGGCCTCGGCCAGCCCGGCCTCGAACTCGGACACCTTCGGCCCCATGGTGAGCTGCCCGCTGCGGAGCACCTCGGCGACTTCGGCGAGCTCCTCCTCGCCGAGATCCGGCCATGCGAGGCGGATCACGCCGGCGCCGGCTGTCGTTCCCTGTACCAGGCGATCGTGCGTAGGAGGCCCTCGTCGAGGTCGACACGCGGCTCCCAATGGAGCAGCGCGCGCGCCTTGTCGACGTTCGGGATCCGCATCTCGACGTCGGTGTAGTGGAGCGGCCGAAACTTGATGTCGATGTCGGCATTCATGAGGCGCCGGATCCGGCTTGCGAGGTCGAAGACGGTGACGACCGAGCGCGGATTGCCGATGTTGAAGACCTCACCGACCGCCTCGGGGCGCTGGAGCACGAGGAGCAGCGCATCGACGAGGTCGTCCACGTAGCACCACGCGCGGATCTGGGAGCCATCGCCGTGGATGATCAGGTCCTCCCCGGCCAGTGCCGTCTCGATGAACGCCCGGATCGCCCCGCCGCCGATCTGCCCCGGTCCGTAGACGTTGAACGGGCGGAGCGAGCAGGTCGGGAGGCCGAACTCGTCGTAGTACGAATGCGCCAGGTGCTCCCCCGCCAGCTTCGAGACGGCGTAGGTCCAGCGCGCCTCGCCGACGGAGCCCTGGGCCGTCTCGTGGATCTCTTCGACCTTGTAGGCATGCCGTCCGAAGACCTCGCTCGTCGAGAAGTCCACCAGGCGCTCGACGCTGTCGATCGTCGCGTGGGCTCCCTCCAGCACGTTGTAGGTACCGATCAGGTTCACTCGCATCGTTCGGACGGGGCTCTCCAGCACAGTGTCCACGCCTGCGATCGCGGCCAGGTGAACGATGTGGGTTGCCTTGCGCAGCGTCTCCTCGACGACTCCCGGATCCAGCACATCTCCCTGCACGAACGTCAGATTCGGATGGCCTGCGAGCTCCGTTCCGGCCAGCGCGTCTCGGTGGAGGTTGTCCAGCAGGATGACCTCGTTGTCGTCGATCACGCGTCGAGTGAGCGTCGTTCCGATGAAGCCCGCGCCGCCTGTCAGCACAATGCGCTTACCGTGAAGAGACACGCGGCGAGTCTAGTGATGGGTGTGGTCCTCTTGACCGCCTGTGGCGGCTATGAAGGGGGCAAGACGCCGGGAACGCAGACGGTCCTAGAGATCACGGTCTGGCCCGCCGGCAAGGACGCCGGGAAGAGCCGCCACTGGAAGCTGTACTGCGAGCGGGCGGGCGGAACTCACCCCAGTCCGGAGCGGGCCTGCGAGCACCTCTTAAAGCTGGAAGATCCATTTGCGCCGACGCCCGAGGACGCCGTCTGCACCAAGATCTACGGCGGTCCGGCGGTGGCTCAAGTGAAAGGCCTGTACCGCGGCGAGACGGTCGATGCGCGATTCTCCCGCGTCGACGGCTGCGAGATCGCTCGCTGGGACAAGCACGCCTTTCTCTTCCCCGTCGCACCCCGGAAACCATGAGGACAGTGCTCTTCGTCGGAGCGGGCCGCCACCAGCGGCGGGCGCTCAGGCGCGTCAAGGAGCTGGGCGCTCGCGTCGTCGCCGTCGACCGGAATCCCGACGCGCCGGGGTTCGAGCATGCAGATGCCGCCGAGGTGGTCGATTTCGCCGACGTCGCCGCGGTGGCCGAGGTGGGGAGCCGCCATTCGGTCGAGGGAGTGATGACGTTCGCCGCCGATCGCGCGGTACCCGTCGTCGCCGGCGTCGCCGACGCGCTCCGGCTGCCCGGCATCGGAACGGAGACGGCTCACCTGATGACGAACAAGATCGCGATGCGCCGGCGGCTCGCCGACGCGGGCGTACCGCAGCCGCGCTTCGCCGCTCTGCGACACATTCGTGAGGTCCGGGCGGCCGCGGAGGCTGTCGGCTTCCCGGCGGTGCTCAAGCCCGCCGACTCGGCAGGCCAGCGGGGACTGTCCCTGGCCGCGTCCGTCGACGACGTCCAGCGCCATCTCCACGCCGCGCTTGCCCAATCCGCCGAGGAGGAGGCGATCCTCGAGAGCTACCACCCGGGGCTCGAGGTCAACGGGCTGCTCGTCGCGCGTGGCGGCGAAGTCACCGTCGTGACGCTCTCCGACCGCCGTCGGCCGGCCGGAGTCGGGTTCGGAGTCGCAGTCGCCCACATCTACCCGTCCACGCTCTTCGGCGACGCGCTTGCAGAGGTCGAGCGCGTCGGACGCTCCACCATTCACGCGCTCGGGCTCCGCGACGGGATTGCCTATCCGCAGGTGATCTGGGGAGACGACGGCGTCGCGCGGCTGATCGAGGTGGCAGCGCGGATCCCGGCCGGGCAGATGGATTCCGTGGCACGCTACGGCGTCGGCATCGACCTCATCGAGATCGCACTGCGCCAGGCACTGGGAGAGCCCGTGCCGGACGAGCTCGTCACTCCGAGTGTGCAACAGCCGCTTGCGATCTCGTTCCTGACGGCCGAGCCGGGACCGCTGCCAACCGGCAAGCTTGTCCGCGTGGACGGTCTCGACAAGGTGCTCGCGTTCCCGGGCGTCGTCGAGGCCGATCTCTACTTCCAGGCGGGCGAGACCATCCGCCCGGTGCAGGTGGACGGAGACCGCCGTGGCTACGTGATCGCGCTCGGGGATACCAACCTCGAGGCCGTCGAGCGCGCCGAGGCTGCAGCGAAACTTTTGGATGTGGAAGTCGCATGAGACGTCGGTTGCGATGAACTGTGGTTTTTCGTTGGAGCACTACGGCGAGCTGCTGGAGGCGGCGAGGGACAGCGGGTACCGGTTCGCGTACTTCGACCACGCGCCCCAGACCGGCGATCTCTTTCTCCGCCACGACGTCGACCTCTCGCTCGACGCTGCATTGCGGATGGCCGAGCTCGAGGCGGAGCTTGGGGCGGCGGCGACCTACTTCCTCATGACGCAGAGCGTCTTCTACAACCTCGGTTCCCACGAGGGGCGGCGGGCGCTCAATCGGCTACGCGAGCTGGGACACGGCGTCGGGCTGCACGCGGTGTGGCCTGGGGCCGAGCGTGATGAGCGCTTCGACCCTGTCGTCGCCTGGCACAACCCCGATCCGGACTACATGTCCGATCCGCTCGACGGCGTCGTCAACGTGATGCAACCGCCCTATTTCGATCCCGGCCACTACCGCTCGGACTCGAACCAGCGCTGGCGCTACGGCTGCCCGCACGAGTCGCTCGCCCAGCGTGAGTTCGCCTGGCTCCAGCTCCTCGTTCACCCGGAGATCTGGGTCTACCCCGGCGAGACGATGCGCGAGACGATGGATGCGATGCTCGACGCCGAGCGCGAGCGGCGCCGCGGGCTCCTCGCCGAGGACCGCATCGACCTCTCGTGAGCCTCGCCGCCCGGATGCTGGAGCTGGCCCGCCACTCGGCGGTGTACGGATTCGGCTCGCTCGTCTCGCGCTTCATCGCCGTCCTGCTGCTGCCGGTCTACACGCGCTACCTCTCGCCGTCGGACTACGGGCTCATCGAGACGCTGATCGCCCTCTCCGCCGTGCTGACCGTCCTGCTCGCCGCAGGGGTCAAGAGCGCGTTCTTCCGCTTCTACTTCGACGAGCCGCAGGGGCCCGGACAACGCCGAGTGATCCGGACGTCCTTCTGGTTCACGATGGCGAGCGCAACCGCCGGGCTCGTCGCGGGACTGGTCCTGGCCGCGCCCATTTCGGACCTGCTCTTCGACACGTCCAGCCACGCCAACCTCGTTCGTGCCGCCTTCGTGGGGCTCTGGGCGAGCATCAACTACGAGCAGATGACGTCGCTGTTCCGGGTCGAGCAGCGGTCCGGCGCGTACCTGATCGCGACGCTGATCAACCTGGGGTTGACGGTAGGCGCGACGCTGGTACTCGTCGCCGTCCTGGAGAAGGGCCCGATCGGCGTGATCGTGGGCAACTTCACAGGAACGCTGCTCGTCTACTTCGGCCTGCTCATCTACCGCCGCGAGCAGCTGGGTGTCGAGCTCGACCGGTCGCTGTTGCGGGAGATGAATCGGTTTGGAATGCCGCTCGTGCCCTCGGCGCTCTTCCTCTGGGTGCTCAACTTCAGCGACCGCTTTTTCCTCGTGAAGCTCGCCGGGCCGAGGGAGGTCGGGCTCTACTCGATCGGCGTCCGGATGGCCTCGGCAATCATCCTCCTGCTGGCCGCTTTCCGGACGGCGTGGCCCGCCTTCGCCTACTCGATCCAGGACGACAGCGAGGCGAAGCGTGCCTACAGCTTCGTACTGACCTACATTGTCCTGATCACGTCGTGGATGGCGCTCGGTCTGGGCGTGCTGGCGCCCTGGTTGGTCCGGCTGCTGACGACTGAGCAGTTCTACTCCGCCGAGCGGGTGGTCGCCCCGCTTGCCTTCGCCGCGGCCGCCTTCGGCGCCTACATCGTCGTCGTGATCGGGATCGGACGGGCCCGGAAGACGCGGTCGAACTGGCTGATCACCGGCGCAGCGGCGGTGCTCAACGTGATCCTGAACCTGCTCTTGATCCCGCCGTACGGGATGATCGGCGCCGCCGTCGCAACGATCGGCGCCTACGCGGTGCTCTTCCTCGGAATGGCGTGGAAGGCGCAACAGGTGTATCCGGTGCCGTACCAGTGGCGACGCGTGGCGACTGCCTTCGGCGCGGCGATCGCCTTGACCGTCATCGGGCGCCTGCTCGATCCGCCGCTGGCTGCTGCGATCGCGATCGTCGCTGCTTACCCGCTCGTGCTCCTGCCGCTCGGCTTCTACCTCCCTGAGGAGCTCAGGCGCATGCGCGTCATTACGATGCCGTCCCGATGAGCGCCGTCGACACGCTGATCGACCACCTCGAGGTCCGCGCCGCCGAGTTCTGGGACACGGTCCAGGGCGAGACGCCGCGTGGACACAGGTACAACACCGGCCGTGTAACTGGCCGGGACGGTTACGACGAAGGGTTGCGTCTCTACCGGCTTCTGCGCGACGTGCGACCGGAGGTTGCGGTCGAGACCGGCGTCTGCAACGGAGTCTCCACCGCGTTTCTGCTGCTCGCGCTCGAGGACAACGGAACGGGTGAGCTCCATTCGATCGATCTTCCGGAGGTCGCCGGCGAGGAGTACGAGGAGGGAACGTTCTGGGACGGCAAGGGCGGCGCAGTCATCCCACCGGGCAAGCAGCCCGGCTGGATGGTGCCGCCGCAGCTGAGAGACCGGTGGCACCTGGTGCTCGGGCGCTCTCATGACGAGCTTCCGCCCCTGCTCGACCGCGTCGGCCGGATCGACTTCTTCATGCACGACAGCGAGCACTCGTACGAGTGCATGAGCTTCGAGTTCGCGACGGCTTGGGCGGCG
>DASSXA010000398.1:0-2661 GCA_035704315.1 Gaiellaceae bacterium | reverse complement strand
CGATCGTGCTCGTCGGCCACTCGTACGGCGGCGCGGTGATCACGGTCGCCGGCAGCTCGGACAAGGTCGCCGGGCTTGTGTACGTCGCCGGCGTCGTGCCCGACGAGGGCGAGTCGGTCAACGACCTGCAAGAGCGCTTTCCGTCGCTCGCCATGGGCCCGCTCGTGCGCCCGACGTCGTTGCCCGACGGCAGTGTGGAAGCGTCGATCGACCCCGCGCGGTTCCACCAGGTCTTCTGCGCCGACCTTCCGGACGCCGACGCTGCGTTCATGGCGATCTCACAGCGCTCGGTCTCGGCCACGGCGTTCGACGATCCCGCCACCGCTGCTGCCTGGCGGTCGAAGCCGTCTTGGGCGGTGTTTGGCACCGCCGACCGCCCGGTCGCTCCCGACCTCCACCGCTTCCAGTACGAGCGCGCAGACTCGGCGGTGACGGAGGTCGACGGCGCGTCCCACTTCTTGATGCTGTCGCAGCCGGACATCGTCGCAAGCGTCATTCGCGAGGCCATCATGGCCAGCGCAGTCGACCGAGCGGCGTGAAGCTCACGGAGGTCGAGTATGTCCAAGACAATCCTGATCACCGGCGCTAGCAGCGGCTTTGGCCGTGACACGGCGGAGACCCTGCACCGCGCCGGCCACACGGTCTACGCCTCGATGCGCGGTGTGCAAGGCAAGAACCGCGAAGCCGCAGAGGCGATGCGGAAGCTCGGGATCAAGACCGTGGAAGTCGACGTCAGCGACGACGCGTCAGTCGACGCTGGCGTCAAGAACGTGCTGGCGGACGCCGGCACGATCGATGTGCTCGTCAACAACGCCGGCATCGGCTCGGCCGGCGTAACCGAAGCCTTCACCACGGAGCAGGCGAAGGCCATCTTCGACACGAATGTCATCGGGCTCCTTCGCGTCACCCGAGCAGTGCTCCCGTCCATGCGCCAACAGCACGAGGGCCTGATCATCAACATCGGCTCGATCTTCGGCCGCGTGACCTTTCCCTTCCTCGGCATCTACGGCGCAAGCAAGTTCGCGGTCGAAGCGCTCACCGACAGCCTCCGCTACGAGGTCTCGCAGCTCGGCATCGAAGTGGTCGAGCTGCAGCCGAGCACGTACCCGACCAACTTTCTCGCGAGCATTCAGACGCCCGCGGGCATCGAAGTCACGAGGTCCTACGGCGCGGTCGGCCGCATTCCCGCCGCGATGTTCAAGTCCTTGGCATCGACGTTCGAGGGCAAGGACGCACCGAATCCGCACGATGTCGCGGACGCGATCGTCAAGCTCGTCGGTCAATCCAAGGGCAGTCGCGCTGCCCGCACCGTCGTTGGCACGGCGTTTGGCTCCGACAAGGCCAATGAGGACGTCGCGCCTGTGCAGGCGAAGGTGATCGAGGCCCTGGGCCTCAGCCATCTCGAGAAAGTCGCCTGATGAACGGTTCCAGGTCAGCGGTCTGGTCGCTGACCCGGCGTCCCTATCAATGCCACTCAAACCAGCGAGGGCGACATGAGCAGCACCGAGGTCCTCATGAGGGCGACGTGTCTGGAGCAGCGGAAGGAGGCAAGCATGGAGTTCCTGGTCGAGTTCGAGGTCGAGATTCCCGCAGGCACGCCTGACGCGGAGGTGGAGCAGCGTCAGCGCGCCGAGTCGGCCGCCGCCGCCGAACTCGTGCAGGACGGGCATCTCGTTCGGCTCTGGAGACGGCCGCACGTCGGCGACGGAACAACGGCGATCGGGCTGTACCACGCCGCCACCGAGGCCGAGCTCGACGATCTGCTCGCCGGCCTGCCGCTCGCCGACTGGCTGCGGGTCACGGTCACGCCGCTCGCGGCACACCCAAACGATCCGGCGACGGCCTCTCGATGAGCGACAGGCTCCCGAATCCTTCCCTGACGCGGGTCTACCGCCTCGAAGCCACGGTGGGCGAACCGCTCGATCTCGGCGACCTCGCTCAGGGCCGCAGGCGGATCGTGCCGCTGACCAGTGGGACCTTCGCCGGGCCCGAGCTGAACGGGACGCTGCTCCCGGGCTCGAGCGCCGATTGGCAGGTTGTCCTCCCGGACGGGACCGCCCTGGGCGACATCCGCTACACGCTCCAGACCGACGGCGGTGATCTGCTCTACGTCCAATCACGCGGCATCCGTCACGGCAGCGCCGAAGTGCTCGGACGTCTCGCGCGCGGCGAGGACGTCGACGCGAGCGAATACACCTTCCGCACCACCACCCGGATCGAGGCCGCCGCGCCCGAGCTCGACTGGCTGAACAGAGGCGTCTTCATCAGCGTCGGCGGCCGCAAGCCGGGCGGTGTGATCTACGAGACCTACCTCGTCGGATGAAGGTCGCGATCTTCACCGGCGCCTCGAACTGCCGCCGCAGCGCGCCACCCGCAGATCGCCACTCAAAGCGGCCACATCGTTCAACGTCACGACCAACTGGAGGAGCCATGCTCATTCTTCGCCAAAAAATGCGTGCCAAGCCCGACAAGAGCGACGAACTGATGGCCGCGCTCGCCGAGATCATCACGCCGGCGCGAGCCACGGAGGGCGTCATCAGCCTCGACATCGCCCGCGTCCTGATCGAGCCTGATTCGTTCATCGCGACCGCGGTTTATGAGGACGGTGCAGCTCTCGAACGCCAGGAGTCACGTCCGGAGGTGCACAAGGTGATGGCGATG
>DASSXA010000352.1:0-11063 GCA_035704315.1 Gaiellaceae bacterium | reverse complement strand
CCCTTCCGGAGGACACCGCCCAAGAAGTGGCGCTCAAGCACTCATACCCGGACTGGATCGCCGAGACGTGGTGGCGGGAGTGGGGGCCGGACGAGGCGCTCGCCCTCATGAGGGCGCAGAACGAGCCGCCGGAGACGGCTGTGCGCGTAGTCGGAACCGGCGAGGCCCGCGTCGTCGAGCGCATCGACCCGGAGGAGCTGGAGCAGGGGCGCGTCTGGCCGCAGAGCCGAGGGTCGCAGCTCGCGGGGCAGGTGGTCGGCGTCCGAGAGGGAGAGCGGATACTCGACCTCTGCGCGGCGCCGGGCGGGAAGACGACGCAGCTGGCCGAGAAGGCCGCCGAGGTCGTAGCGGTGGAGCTCCACGAGGGTCGCGCGCGCGAGCTCGAGCAGAACGTCAAGCGGCTGGGCTTCGACAACGTGACCGTCGTGCATGCCGACGCGAGGGAGCTTCCTCCGGAGCTCACCGGCTTCGACCGCGTCCTGGTCGACGCCCCGTGCTCCGGGCTCGGCGTCCTTGCCTCGCGGCCAGACCTGCGCTGGCGCGCGCAGCCGCTTCCGGAGCTCCAGGGCGAGCTTCTCCGCGTCGCTGCCGAGCGAGTCAAGCCGGACGGCACGATCACGTACTCCGTCTGTACGATCGCCGCCGCCGAGAACGAGGACGTAGTCGCTGCGAGCGGCCTCCAGGTGGAGCCGCTCGACGACGACTGGCCGGACTACGCGCATCCGCGCCGACCTGAGTTTCTGCTGACGCTGCCGCACAAGCACGGCACGTCGGGCTTCTTCATCGCCCGGCTGCATCCACAGCGGACGTGACTGGTGCCAGGCACCGGCCGTCGGCCCGGCACGTGGCCGGGAGAGACGGGCCCGCTCGTAAGATCGCCGGTGTGGGGTGGGATGAATGGGTGCGTGGGCCGGAGGTCGAGCCGTCGATCTACGCGGCTGACTTCTCGCGCCTCGGCGAGCAGATCGGGATCTTGCTCGAAGCCGGCGCGCGGATCTTCCACTTCGACGTCGGCGACGCGCACTTCATCCCACCGATCACCGTCGGGCCGATCGTGCTCCAATGGATCTCTCCGATCATCCACCGCGCCGGCGGGCGCATCGATTGCCACCTGATGGTCGACCAGCCGGAGCGGCACTTCCAGGCCATCGCCGAGGCGGGCGGCGACAGCGTGACGTTCCACTACGAGGTCGCCGACGACGTCGCAGCGCTGGCCGCACAGGCTAGGGAGCACGATTTCGGCGTTGGTCTGGCGTTCAACCCGGAGACCGAACCGGAGCAGGCGGCTGACGTGGCCGATCCGGTCGACCTCGTCCTCTGCATGAGCATTCACCCCGGATACTCCGGCCAGGCGTTCATGCCGAAAGCCATCCCGCGCGTCGAGCGCCTGCGCTCGCTCCTGCCCGACGGAAAGCACGTGCAGGTCGACGGCGGCGTCGGACGCGACAACGTCGGGCAGCTTCGCGAGGCAGGCGCCGACCTGTTCGTGGCCGGAACGAGCGTCTTCGGCGGGGACGACATCGCCGCGTCCTACCGCGCCCTCGTCGAGCTCCTATGACCCTCGCCCGCGCGCTCGAGCTCGCCGAGCGTGGGCGTGGCACGACCCACCCGAACCCCGTGGTCGGGGCCGTCGTCGTCAGCGACGGCGTGGTCGTCGGTGAGGGCTGGCACGAGCGCAAAGGTGGCCCGCACGGCGAGGTCGTTGCGCTCGAAGCTGCGGGCGAGCGCGCACGCGGCGCAACCGTCTACGTGACGATGGAGCCCTGCACACACCACGGCAGTACGCCCCCATGCACCAAGGCGATTCTCGATGCAGGCGTCGAGCGGGTCGTCACGGGCGCGCTCGACCCCAACCCCGAGGCCGGCGGAGGCCTGGAGGAGCTGAGGGCCGCCGGCGTCGACGTCGAGCTGATCGACAGCTTCGAGGCCCGCGCGCAGAACGAGGCCTGGCGAACGTGGGTCACTCAGGGTCGGCCGTTCGTGACGTACAAGGCGGCGGTGACGCTCGACGGCCGATTGACGCGCCCCGGCAAGCGCTGGATCTCCGGGGGCGAGAGTCGCCGCCTGGTGCACGAGCTTCGCGCTGCCTCCGACGCCGTCGCGGTCGGCATGGGGACAGTCACGAGTGACGCCCCGAAGCTCACAGCGCGGGGCGTCGCGGCGACAAGACAGCCTCGCCGGCTCGCCTTCGGCCGCGGCCCGCTTCCCGAGGGCTCCGACCTCGAGCTGCGCACCGGGCCGCTAGCCGACGAGCTCGCGGCTCTTGCGTCGGACGGTGTCCAGTCGCTACTGCTCGAAGGCGGTCCGACGCTCGCCGCCGCGTTCTTTCGCGAGGATCTGATCGACAAGCTCCTCGTCTTCACCGCGCCGAGCGTCTCCGGCGACGGTCCGACGCTCTTCGCGGGCGGCGTCCCTCCCAGGACGCTGACGCGGCTCGAGGCCCGCGCGATCGGCGAGGATGTGCTTTTGAGCGCCTACGTCCACGAGCCCTGAGGGCAGTAACCTCAGGACGTGTTCACGGGAATCGTTCGCGAGCGCGGTCGCGTCGTGTCGTTCGAGAACGGGAGGCTCGTCGTCGAGTCGACGCTGGCGCCGGAAGTCGGCGACTCGATCTCGGTCGACGGCACCTGCCTGACGGTGGTCGCGACCGAGAACGGACGCCTCTCATTCGACGTCGTGAGCGAGACGGAGGAGCGCGCCAAGCCCTTTCGCGCCGAGGTCAACCTCGAGCCGGCGATCGAGGCGGGCGAGCCGCTCGGCGGCCATTACGTCCAGGGCCACGTGGACGGCACGGGCCGCGTGCGCTCGCAGGAAGATGGCCGGCTGACCGTCGAAGCCCCGCAGCAGATCCTGCGCTACTGCGTCGAAAAGGGCTCGATCACGGTGGACGGCGTCGCGCTCACGGTGGCCGAGCTCACCAACGAGAGCTTCACCGCTGCGCTCGTTCCGCACACGCTCGAGGTCACGACACTCGGGGCTCTGGAGCCCGGCGATGACGTCAATCTCGAGGTCGACATCATCGCCAAGTACGTAGAACGACTGATCCGCCCTGGTCACTAGCCTGGATACGATTCACGCGATGGCGACCCGGCCGGACACCGCGTTCTCCACCGTCGAGCAGGCGATCGACGACATCCGCGACGGCAAGTTCGTGGTCGTCGTGGACGCCGCGGATCGCGAGAACGAAGGCGACCTCACCATCGCCGCCCAGTTCGCCACGTCGGAGGCGATCAACTTCATGGCCACGCACGCGCGGGGCCTGATCTGCCTCTGCCTGACGCCGGACCGCTGCGACGAGCTCGCGCTTCGCCCGATGACCGAGCACAACGAGACGCCGCTCCAGACGGCGTTCACCGTGTCGATCGAGGCCCGCGAGGGTGTGACGACCGGGATCTCTGCCGCCGATCGGGCGCGGACGATCCAGACGGCGATCGACCCGAATCGCACCGCCGCCGATCTCGTCCACCCCGGTCACGTCTTCCCCCTACGGGCCCGTCCCGGCGGCGTTCTGGAGCGAACAGGCCAGACCGAGGCGGCCGTCGACCTCGCCCGGCTTGCCGGGTTGATCCCAGCGGGCGTCGTCTGCGAGGTGATGAACGACGACGGGACGATGGCGCGGGTCCCCGACCTCGCGCAGTTCTGCGAGTACCACGGGATCAGGATGATCACCGTCGCCGACCTGATCGAGTACCGGCGCCGGACGGAGATCCTCGTCGAGCGGACCGTGACGGTGCGACTCCCAACCGCCTACGGCGACTTCACCGCAGTCGCCTTCCGGGAGAAGCTGAGCGGCAAGAACCACGTCGCGCTCGTCAGGGGCGAGGTCGAAGGCGCAGAGAACGTGCTCGTCCGCGTCCACTCGGAGTGTCTCACCGGCGACGTCTTCCACTCGCTGCGCTGCGACTGCGGAGAGCAGCTGGAGCAGGCGCTCGCCCAGATCGGCGCCGAGGAGCGCGGAGTGCTGCTCTACATGGGGCAGGAGGGTCGGGGCATCGGGCTCATGAACAAGCTCAAGGCCTACGAGCTGCAGGAGAACGGGCTGGACACCGTTCAGGCCAACATCGAGCTCGGTTTCCCCGCCGATGCCCGCGAGTGGGGGATCGGCAACCAGATCCTCGCCGACCTCGGGCTGACGACGATCCGGATCCTCACCAACAACCCGAAGAAGATCACCGGCCTCGAAGGGTTCGGCTTGACCGTAGTCGAACAGGTGCCCATCGAGACCCCTCCGAACGCCGAGAACCGCGAGTACCTCGAGACCAAGCGCGACAAGCTCGGCCACCGGCTCCACCACCAGGACCTGCGCTTCAGACCGGAGAGGTCGTGAGCGAGCGGTTCGACGGCGGCGGCTTCGCGGCGCCGCAGCCCGATCTGGAACGGCCCGAGCGCTTCGTTCCAGACGAAGAGGTCGACGAGCGGCCACCGCTGCGAACGGCCGAGGACGAGCAGCCGCAAGAGCACGCGGCGGGCGAATTCGAGATTCCGGAGGGCTACCGGTCCATCATCGGGTCGTCTGACGGAGCCGACCACACGGTCGCCGTGGTTGTCTCCAGGTTCAACGGAGAGATAACGAACCGCCTGCTCGAGCGGGCGCTCCAGGAGCTCGAGGCCGCCGGCGTCTCGCAGGACGCGATCACGATCGCGCCGGTTCCCGGCGCGTTCGAACTGCCCTTGGCGGCCATGGCGCTCGCCAAGACTCGCCGCTACTCCTGCATCGTCGCGCTCGGCTGCGTGGTCCGCGGGGAGACGCCGCACTTCGACTACGTCGCCGGGGAAGCGGCGAGCGGTCTCCAGCTCGCGGCGATCGAGACGGGTGTTCCCGTGTCGTTCGGCGTCCTGACGACGGAGACGACCGAGCAGGCAGAGGCCCGCATCGACCGCGCCGGGGGCGCCGTGCGAAGCGCCCTGGAGATGGCAGGCATCTTCTCGCAGCTGCGCGAGGCCTCCAAGTAGCTACACTCCGCCGCCGAATGTCCAGGGTTTGCGCAGTCTGCGGGAAGAAACCGGGCTTCGGTAACAACCGGAGCCACTCGATGGTCGCCACGAAGCGCCGCTTCGACCCCAACCTCCAGCGTGTTCGCGTCGTTCTTCACGGAAAGCCGACCCGCGCGTATGTGTGCACCCGCTGTCTGAAAGCCGGGAAGGTCGAGAAGGCTCTGTAGTCCGCGTCGTCCTCGTGGAAGACAATGACGTCTTCCGCGAGGCGCTCGAGATGCTGCTCGATCTGCGGGACGACGTCGAGGTCGTGGCCTCGGTGGACGACGGGCGCGACGTCGTGTCCCTGTGCCGCCGCCATCGGCCCGACGTCGTTCTCATGGACTACCGCCTCCCGGGGGCCGACGGCGTCCAGGTGACCGCGGAGTTGCGGGAAGCCTGTCCGGAAGTGGCGGTGGTCTGCCTGACCGCCACTGCCAACGACCGCGAACTGGAAGCGCTCGAGGCGGCCGGCGCCGCAGCGTGTCTTTCGAAGGACCGGGACCTCGACGAGATCGTTGCGACCATCCACTCCGCTAAGCGTTAGGGTCGGCCGATGAGCCCGACCGAAGGCGTTCTCAGCGAAGCCTGGGGGATGTACAAGGCGCACTGGCGCGATCTGCTCTCGATCTCGTTCGTCGTCTACCTGGCTGTCGCGCTGATCAACCTCATCCTCGTTGCGGCTCTGACCTGGTTCGGCGCCATCATCGGAGCGATCATCTCCTTCGTCGCGCTCTTCTGGGTCCAGGGCGCACTGGTGCGGGCTGTGGACGACGTCCGTGACGGTCGCGCCGATCTCTCCCTCTCCGAAACCTTCGAGCGGGTTCGGCCGCAGCTCGGGTCGATCATCGTCGCGGGCATCCTGGCCGGCCTCGGGATCGCCCTTGGGCTCATCCTCCTGATCGTCCCGGGCCTCGTGCTCCTGACCTGGTGGATCCTGATCATCCCGGTGATCGTGCTCGAAGGGCGCCGGGCAGGCGAGTCGTTCAGCCGAAGCCGTGAGCTCGTCAGGGGCTACGGCTGGAGCGTGTTCGGCGTGATCGTGCTGACGATCCTGCTGATCATCGCCTTCTACATCGTCCTGTCGCTCGTCCTAATTCCCGCCGCAGACTGGCTACGCAGCTTCATCCAGAACGTCGTCGGCGGCGCCCTGACGACCCCGTTCATCGCCACGGCCTGGACGCTCCTGTACTACCGCCTGCGGGCGGCGAAGGAGACGCCGCCGGCACCCGCTCAGGGGCCGATCCCTCCGCCCGCGACCTAAAAACATCCACTTCCCGCCGCGGTCACGTACAACTCCAAGTGTCTCGATAGAAGGAGTTGAATAGATGCGACGGTTTCTTCCGCTCTTAGTAGTGCTGGCGCTGGCCGCGCCGCCGACGGCGTTTGCGGCCCTGAGCGCAACCAAGCTCTCCGGCACCACAGGCCCGGGCTTCACGATCACGCTCAAGAAGGCCGGGAAGAAGGTCACGACGCTCAAGCCGGGCAAGTACACGATCTCGGTCGGCGACAAGTCGAGTGCGCACGACTTCGTACTGACGGGCCCCGGCATCCGCAACAAGAAGATCACCACCGTGCCGTTCGTCGGCACGAAGACGGTGACCGTCACCCTCAAGAAGGGGACGTACACCTACTACTGCACGCCGCATCGGAGCATTGGCATGAAGGGGACCTTCAAGGTCAAGTAGTTCCGGCGGTTCGAAGGCTCGGTCCGCGCTCACGTGGACCGAGCCCGAACTGCTCTGCTGGTTCCTCCTGGCCGGTCACGACGCGTGAGGCGTACTCCGCCAGCGCCGGCCCGTGCTTGAACCCATGCCCCGATCCGCCGCCGAGAATCCACTCGTTCTCTTTGCCCGGTCGGGGGGCGATGACGAAGTTCGTGTCGGTCGTGAGCGCGTACTGGCAGACCGTTCCGCCTTTCAACGGCGCGTTCCTCAGCGCGGGGAATCGTTCGCCGAGGTAGGCGCGCGCGGTCGCCTCCGTCTCGGACGAGACCGTGCGCTCGCCGCCCTCGGGATCGAACGGTGGCCCTTCGGCGTCCGGCGCCACTTTGACGCCGAGATCGTCGAGGTCGCCGTGCCCGTAGATCGAACGGTCGTAGTCGATCCACCCCGGAAGCCCCGGGGTCGTCCAGCCGTCGGCCGAGAAGTAGACGGTGTCCTGCTTGGTGATGCGCATCGGCACGTCCAGCAGCTCGCGCAGCCAGGCGCCGCACGCCCACACGACGAGGTCCGCCGCGACGTTGTTCGCCTCGGCCCGTTCGTTCCGAAGCCGCACGCCGGAGCGCTGGGCCGCCTCCACCGTCGCCAGCGTCGCCTGACGGGCGCGTAGCACTCCGGCATTCGGCTCCCAGAGGATGAACCGGAGGTCGCCCGGCTCGAACGACGGGAAGAGGTCGCGGCCGGCCTCGGGCTCGAGCCGCTCGACGGGGATCCCTTCCCGACGAAGGACTGGTTCGCTCTGTGCTTCCCAGGAGTCCTCGGAACGCGCCAGCCAAGCAACGCCGCACTCGACGAGAAGCTCTCGGCCGGTCTCGCCCTCGAGCTCCCTCCAGAGCTCTCGGGCACGCCAGGCCGACCGCGTGTACCAATCGTTCGAGCCGTGGGCAAAGCGGATGAACCGTGATTCGCCTGACGAGGCGGCGCCGGCGTGGCCCGGCTCGTGGCGCTCGTACAGCGAGACGTCCCATCCGTCGCGGGCGAGACGGTAGGCCAGCGAGGATCCGAAGATCCCGGCGCCCACGATGGCAGCGGTCTCGCTCATTCCAGGGATAGTGGTTCGACGCGGCCGTTCTGGATCCGCCAGCCGGCAAGCTCGCCGGTTGCGAGCCCCAGGATCAGGTACGGCCGTCCCTCCCAGAGCCCGATGTTCTCGATGTCTGTGCGCGAGGGACGCGGGGCGGTCTCCGGATGCGAGTGAAAGACGGCCAGCTCGTACCCCTCGTCCTCGAGGAAGAAGTCGGCGGGATCACGTGGCCGCAGCTCGAACCGGTAGGGGCTTCCCAGGGTATTCTCGCCGGGCAGGTACCGCTCTGCGACCTGGTCGCGGAACGCGAGGAGCCCGCACGCTTCGTTCGGGGCCTCTGACTGCGCATGGGCAATCAGCTGCTCGCGGATGGATTCCGGCACTACCACCAGACCGCATTCTCCATCGCCTGCTCCACGTCCTCGGCCTCCCAGAGCGGCGCGGACAGGTACTTCCAGCCCCCGTCGGCCAGGACCGCGACGACGATGCCCTCGTCGAGCTCCTCCGCGAGCTGTCGGGCCACGTGGAATACGCCGCCGGAGGAGACCCCGGCGAAGATCCCTTCCTCCTCGAGCAGCGCGCGCATGCCGGCGACCGCCTCGGCATTGGAAACGAGCACCTTCCGGTCGAGCTGGGAAACGTCCAGGATCGGCGGGACGTAGCCGTCCTCGAGGGAACGCAGGCCCATGACCGAGTCGCCCGGGAGCGGCTCGGCGGCTGCCACGACGACCTCGGGGAACGCCTCACGTAGTCGGCGGCCCGCTCCCATGAGCGTGCCACCGGTCCCGAGCCCGGCGACGAAGACGTCCACGTGTTCGAGGTCGGCAACGATCTCGGCGCCCGTCCCTTCGTAGTGCGCGCGCGGGTTGGCCTCGTTTCCGTACTGAAACGGCAGGTAGTAGCGCGGCTCCCGCTCGGCCACCTCGAGGGCCAGCCGGACCGCGCCGTTCGAGCCCTCTTCGCCCGGTGAGGGAATGATCTCCGCGCCGTAGAGCCGCAGGAGGCGGAGCCGTTCCTCGGTGACGTTCTCGGGGACGACGCAGGTCAAGCGGTAGCCCTTCAGGCGTGCGATCAGGGCCAGCGAGATCCCTGTGTTCCCAGACGTCGGCTCCAGCAGCTCACGCCCGGGCTCGAGCTCGCCGGACGCCTCGGCATCCGCGATCATCGCGAGGGCGACCCGGTCCTTGATCGAGCCGCTCGGGTTCTGGCTCTCCAGCTTCGCGTAGAGGCGGACGGACGGCCTGGGCGCGAGACGAGGGAGCTGGACGAGCGGCGTTCGCCCGATCAGGTCGAGGACATTACGAGCCGGCGAGCGCTCAGCCTCGGTTTCCTGGCCGTTCGCCGGCAAAGGAGGCAAGCGCACGGGGCGCTGGACAGTGCATGCGAGCACGGACAAGCCCCGAGCGCGCCGCATCCTGCCGCCGGCGGGCGGAGGCGGACGCGGAGCCCGGCTTTGCCGGGCGGGAGCGTTCGCCGGCCAGGGAAGCGAGGCGGCCACCGGCCATCGCCGGGAGCAATATGACGGTTGAGCCGTCCTTCACAGCCGTTTCGAGGCCCTCGTGAGTCCGGACGTCCTCGCCTCCGACGTAGACGTTCACGAACCGGGCCAGCTCGTTCTCGTCGTAGATCCGGTCCCGAAGGGCGGGGTACCGCCCGGTGAGGTCGTCGAGCACGTCGCGAACCGTCTCGCCCTCCGCCTCGAGCGCCGCAGCACCGCCGGTCTGCTCGCGCAGCGTCGGCGGAATGCGAACGGTGGTCACGCCGGCACTCCGCAGAAATCTGCGTAATCGATGTACTCGGTGATCGTCGGGCTGTCGCCGCACACCGGGCAGTTCGGGTCGCGCCGGATCGCCACCTCGTCGAAACGCGTCGGCAGCGCATCGAAAAGCAGCAGCCGGCCGATCAGCGGCTCACCGATGTCGAGCGCCAGCTTGAGCGCTTCGTTCGCCTGCAGCGAGCCGATCACGCCGGGGAGCACGCCCAGGACGCCTCCTTCTGCGCAGCTCGGAGCCAGCTCCGGCGGGGGCGGCTGCGGGAAGAGACAGCGGTAGCACGGCCCCTCGAACGGCTTGAAAACCGTCACCTGTCCTTCGAAGCGGTAGATCGAGCCGTGCACGACCGGGATCCCGTGCCAGACGGACGCGTCGTTCAACAGGTAGCGCGTCGGGAAATTGTCCGCCCCGTCGACGACGAACTCCCAACCCTCGCTGAGGATCCGGTCGATGTTTTCGGAGGTCAGCCGCTCCTCGTAGGTGACGACCTCGACGTCGGGGTTGAGCTCCTCGATCGATCGCCGCGCTGACTCGGCCTTGCTGTCTCCGAGCTCGGCGGTCGAGTGGAGGACCTGACGCTGGAGATTTGAGGCGTCGACGCGGTCGTCGTCGACGATCCCGATGCGTCCGACGCCGGCCGCTGCGAGATACAGGGCCGCAGGAGAACCCAAGCCGCCGGCGCCGATCAGCAGGATGCTCGTCTCGAGCAGCTTCTGCTGTCCCTCGAGGCCGACCTCCGGGATCAGCAGATGGCGGCTGTAGCGTGCGATCCTCTCGTCGTCGAGCGTGCTCGCGGAGTCCGTTGGATAGCCCAGGGCCTGCCAGGCAACGATGCCGCCCGCCATCGAGCGCGCGTCCTCGTAGCCGAGCGCGGCCAGCGTGGGGAGGATGCGGAGGGAGCGGTTGCCCGTCGCGCAAAAGGTGACGATCGGCCGGCTCGGGTCAGGTGCGACCTCCGGGAGGCGCGTTTCGACCTCGGCCATAGGCACATGTACGGAGCCCGGGATGTCCGCCACGCGTCGCTCGCGTTCCGTACGGACGTCGACGAGTAGCGGCGCGTCCGGCTCGTTCAGGTGCTCACGCACCTCCTCGGGGGCGATCTCGCGGGTGTCGACGGGAGTTGCGATCCAGTGAGGATAGCCAGGCGCGCTCGGGCTACCGTGATGGCCCGATGTCCCGGCGTACCCGCCTGATCCTCGTCGCCGCGGCGGCTGCGGCGGCCGCTCTGGGAGTGGTCGGCGGCGCGGCGCTCCTGGGCGGCAGCGACGACGCCGACGCGCTGCCGAAGGGCGCGCCGCCGTTCGTCGTGGACCTCGGCGTGCGGACGGATCCGGAGGCAGTTGGCTTGCGCCGCGCGGCTCGCGTGTACCGGGACGGCGAGCGCGCGCGTGCAGGGCGGATCCTGGCGGGGCATCCGTCTCTCCAGGCGCAGGTCGGGCGGGCACTCGCGAGCTGGCCCGATGGAAGTCTTGACGGGCTGGAGGCGTTGGCGCAGGACCATCCGGAGAGCGGCGCGGTCCTCTTCCACCTCGGCCTCGCCCGGTTCTGGAACGGCGACCGCGACGGCGCTCT
>DASSXA010000346.1:0-4297 GCA_035704315.1 Gaiellaceae bacterium | reverse complement strand
GCGGGGTCGCCCTTCCTCAGCCGGCCTTTACGACCAGACGGATCGACATCCCGGGCGCGGCGGCAACGGGGCCGCGCGGCTCCTGGCGGATGACACGTCCGTCGGCGCCGCCGACGACGGCAGGCTGGAGCTTGAGTCGTTCCAGCTTCTGCACCGCGCGGTCCACAGGGAGCCCCACAACTCGCGGCACGACGCCGTACCGGGGCTTAGCGAGAATCAACAGCACCCTGCCGTGCGCGGACAAGGTGCCTTTCTCAGGGATCTGGCCGAGCACGAGGTCGAGCCGCTGGCCGCGCTTCGCCGGCTTGTAGACGACCTGCGATCTGAGCGGCTGGGCGGCGAGTCGTTCTCTCGCCTCCGAGAGCGTCGAACCGACGACGCGCGGGACCTCGACCTCGTTCGGCTTGCAGTCGGCTGTCCGTGACGGCCGGTCGTCCTCGAAGTACGAGACACTCCGGGTTCCGCGGCAGATCCCGTTGTCCGCCATCAACTGGCCCCCGCGCTGGACAACGTTGACCGGCAGCGAGTACGGGAGGCTTGGCGAGTCAAAGTAGGCCGGCTGATCGTGCAGGTAGTCGAGCGCCTTCTCCATGAAGGTCTTCCAGATCAGTGCCGGGAACGTGCCGCCTGCCACGGGATCCCCTTCGTACTCGGTCATCATCGGCACGAGCTTCGTCGGATACCCGACCCAAACGGCCACGGCTAGTTGCGGGGTGTACCCCACGAACCAGGCGTCACCATAGTTCTCGGTCGTGCCCGTCTTGCCGGCGACTTGCCGGTCGGGGAGCCGCGCGTTGTGGCCGGTCCCTGCCGTGACGACCTTCTGGAGGATCTCGTTGACGAGCTTCGCCTTCTCCGGTGCGAGGGCCTGCCTCTCGACGACCTTGTTCTGCTTCGGACGCCGGCCGTTCTTCGAAACCGAAACGATTGCGCGGGGCCGGTTGCCGAAGATGGAGCCGTCGATCCGGCGCCCTTCGTTCGCGAAGCTCGAGAAGGCGCGGGCCATCTCGAGCGGGTTGACGGCCTCCGCGCCCAGGCCAATCGCGTAGTAGCCGTTCAGCCCACTCGTGATTCCCAGCTTGCGCGCCATCCTCCGGACGTTGCGCGGGCCGACCAGGGCTGTCAGCTGCGCGTACACCGAGTTGTCCGAATGGATCGTCCCGGTCTCGATATCGGTCGGGCCCAGGTACTCGTCCTCGTAGTTGGAGACCGACCAAAGCTTGTCTCCGAGCGAGATCGTCGTCGGCTTCGAGACGAATGTCGTCGAGGGCGAGATCCCCTCGTTCAAAGCGGTCGCGAGAACGAACGGCTTGAAGGCCGAGCCGGCCTGGCGCTCGCCCTGCACGGCGAGGTTGAACTGGCTCTCGCGGAAGTTCGAGCCGCCGATCATCGCCTTGACCGCTCCGTCGCGCGGGTCGACCGCGACGAGGGCGGCGGCGGGACCGTTCTCATCCTTGAGCCAGCGCGCAATCGCGCGGTGACCGATCTTCTGCAGCGGGAGGTCGAGCGTCGTCTTCACCACGAGCCCGCCGCCGTAGACCCCATGCGTCTTGTACTTGTCGACGAGCTGCTGGATCACGTAGTTCGTGAAGTAGCCGGCGGGCCCGCGCGTGTCGGGCGCCCGGACATCCTTCGGGAGCGGCGTGCGATTCGCTCGGCGGTACTGCTGCGGCGTGATCGACCGGAGCTCGAGCATCGTGTGCAGGACGGTGCGCCGCCGCTCCCGGGCCGCTTTCGGGTTCGTCACCGGGTCGAACCGGCTCGGGTCCGCCGGCAGCCCTGCGAGGAGCGCTGCCTCGGCGAGCGTCAGGCGCTTCGCGTGGTGGCCGAAGTACGTGAGCGCAGCCTGGTCGACCCCGTAGGCCCCGTTTCCGTAGTAGATCGTGTTCAGGTAGGAGGTCAGGATCTTCTTCTTCGACCACTGCTGCTCGAGCTGCCAGGCGAGCGCCGCCTCCCGAAGCTTTCGACCGATCGACCGCTGGTTCTTTACGTAGGTGTTCTTGATGAACTGCTGCGTGATCGTCGACCCGCCCTGGACGACGCCCTGGTGGCTCAGGTCCGCCCACACCGCTCGTCCGATCGCCCGAACGTCGACGCCGCGGTGCTCGAAGAACCGGCGGTCTTCGATCGCGACGATCGCCTGCTTCATCACGGGCGCGATGCTGTCGTAGTCGACGAGGACCCGGTTCTCCGTTCCGCGCAGCACCGCCAGGACGTGGCCGGTCGAGTCGTAGATCTTCGTGTTGACCTGGTTCTTCTGCTTCGACGGGTCGAGCTTGGGAATAGCTCCGCGGACCGCGGTTACGAACCCGAAGGCAAACGACGACAACGCCAGGACGAAGAGCGCGAGCGCCAAGACGAGCAGACGCAGCTTCCTGATCCTGCGGCTCTTCTTCGGCGTCGGCGATTCACGGCGACCGCGAAAACGCAAGATCGGGGGAGTCTAGTGACCCTGTCGGGGGCCACTACACTCGATCGCCGATGGGAGTCGCTGAGCTAACGAGGAACGCGGTCGACGTGCTGCCGGAAGGCGGGCTCGAGCGCAAGCTCGCGGCCGCCCGGCCGCTGAGGGTGAAGTTCGGCATCGACGTCACCTCGCCGGATGTCCACGTCGGGCACGCGATTCCACTCCAGCGAATGCGTGCTTTCCAGGACGAGGGTCACCTGGGCGTTCTGATCGTCGGGGACTACACGACGCGCATCGGCGATCCGAGCGGCCGGTCCGCCGAGCGGCCGATTCTCTCACCCGAGGAGATCGATCGGAACGCACAGACCTATCTCGCGCAGGCGGGAAAGGTCATCGATCTCGATCGCACAGAAGTCCGGTACAACGGCGAATGGCTCGGAAAGCTCGACTTCGCCGAAGTCCTTCGGATCGCGCGAACCCACACGGTTGCCCAGCTGCTCGAGCGGGACGACTTCGCGAAGCGCTTTGCGGCGAACGCACCCATCTCCGTGTCCGAGCTGCTCTACCCATTGATGCAGGGGTACGACTCGGTAGCGGTGCGCGCCGACGTCGAGCTCGGTGGGACCGACCAGCTCTACAACCTGCTCGCCGGCCGGACGCTTCAAGAAGCCTATGGACAGGAGCCGCAGGTCGCGCTGACGACTCCGTTGATCCTGGGCTTCGACGGCACGAAGATGAGTGCTTCGAAGAACAACTACATCGGGCTCGCCGAGCCGCCAGAGGAGCAGTTCGGCAAGGCAATGCGGATCTCGGATGAGCTACTGCCCGACTATTACCGCCTCGTCATGCAGCGCGACGACACGCCGACGGGCGACCCGATGGAGGCGAAGCTCGAGCTCGCCAGGTTCATCGTCCGGCGCTCGCACGGCGAAGAGGCGGCGCGTGCCGCAGAGGATCACTTCACGCGCGTCGTGCGCGAGGGACAGGCCCCCGAGGAGGTTGCAGAGGCTCCGCTTCCTCCGGGAGATCCGGTCCACCTGCCGGCACTCATGGCGTCGGTCTTCGGTGTGTCGACGAGTGAGGCGAGGCGACTGATCGCGCAGGGCGCAGTACGAATGAACGGTCAGGTCGCATCCGAGCTGGACGTCCCTCGAGCGGCCCTGGAAGGGGCGCTTCTGCAGGCCGGAAAACGCCGATTTGCCCGCTTGACAGCCCTCTAGACGCTGCTACCATACTCGGGCTGCCCACCCGGGCGGTGTTGAAAAGTCCCTGCAAATGCGCCGACTGGAGAGCCCCAAGAGCGACTGATACGAGCGATAGTTCGGATCATCTTGGGCCTTCGGTGCGAGTCGGAGGCTTTTTTACGCCGTCAGGACGGCGACGGTCTTTGAAAACTCAACAGCGTGTACGAACGCCGAGACCTGAATCCTTCTTTGGGATTCAGGCTCAAACCTGTCAGCCCCGAGGCTTCGGCCGAGGGGTGCTTTGAGCTTCAGGCTCAACGTTGACGAAGCTGTCCAACCGGTTCCTTGGGAACCGACGTGACAATCACTTCTTCACGGAGAGTTTGATCCTGGCTCAGGACGAACGCTGGCGGCGCGCTTAACACATGCAAGTCGAGCGAGAACCAGTCCTTCGGGACTGGGGAAAGCGGCGAACGGGTGAGTATCACGTGGGTAATCTGCCCTCGGCACTGGGATAGCCCGGGGAAACCCGGATTAATACCGGATAGCCTCTCGAGCCTTCGGGCTCGTCAGAAAAGGTGGCTTCGGCTTCCGGCTGAGGATGAGCCCGCGGCGGATTAGCTTGTTGGTGGGGTAATGGCCCACCAAGGCGACGATCCGTAGCTGGTCTGAGAGGACGATCAGCCACACTGGGACTGAGACACGG
>DASSXA010000267.1:0-2986 GCA_035704315.1 Gaiellaceae bacterium | reverse complement strand
CAGTTCGAGGAGCGTGGGCTCCCGATCATCGGCGACGACATCAAGTCGCAGGTCGGCGCGACGATCACCCACCGAGCCCTGACGCAGATCTTCCGCGATCGCGGCGTTCGCCTCGACCGGACGATGCAGCTCAACGTCGGCGGGAACTCCGACTTCCTGAACATGCTCGAGCGGGACCGGCTGGAGTCGAAGAAGATCTCGAAGACGAACGCGGTCACCTCTGTGCTCGACTACGACCTCGGCGCGGAGAACGTTCATGTCGGGCCTTCGGACTATGTGCCCTGGCTGACCGACCGGAAGTGGGCCTACATCCGGATGGAAGGGACGACGTTCGGGAACGTCCCCCTCAACCTGGAGCTCAAGCTCGAGGTCTGGGACTCGCCGAATTCGGCCGGCATCGTCATCGACGCGGTGCGCCTCGCGAAGCTCGCGCTCAACAATGGCATCTCGGGCGCGCTGGAGTCGCCGAGCGCCTACCTGATGAAGTCACCGCCGAAGCAGATCCCGGATGCCGAGGCCCGGGACGCGGTCGAGCGCTTCATCGCGCAGAACGCGCGCACCAAGGCGCGCGGCAAGGCCAGGGCGTAACGCTGCTGAGTTCCGAGGGCCGGCGCGCGGCTGGCCCTCGGATTCGACGTAGACTCGAAGTCTGTGGGTCTCCGGATCTGCCTGGTCACGCCCTTTTCCTGGTCGCAGCCGCATGACGTGAACGAGCACGTCGCAGGCGCCGCAGAAGCGCTGCGCGACCTCGGTCACGAAGTCACCGTCCTTGCTCCCTCCAACCGCGCCGCCGATTTGCTCGCCGGCCGGCGGGCGCTCCAGGACGGCGCACGGCCGGACGTAATCGCGCTCGGGCCCGCCGTGCCGATCTCCAGGCGGAGCCGAATCGGATTGCCGGTCGGCGTCCGGGCGAACCTGGCGCTGGCGCTGGCGCGCGGCGGCTTCGACGTCGTCCACGGCTTCGAGCCCGGCCTGCCGAGCCTCTCCTACCTGGCGCTGCGCGACACACGCTCGCTCGCCGTCGCGACATTCTTCTCGCCGGATCGCCTCGGCTACCCCCCGGGCCGCACGCAGCGCAAGCGCCTGCTCGCCCGTGTCGACGCGCTGCTCTCCACCTCCGTCGAGACCGCTGCAGCGGCAGACGTGCGCTTCCCGGGCGAGTACCACGTCGTTCCGCTCGGCGTCGACACCGGCGTCTTCGCGCCTGGAGATAAGCGCAAGCTCGCCGTCTGCGAATGGCGGGTGGGCGAGCGTGCGCTGACCCGCGCCGTGATCTCCGTCTTCAAGGAGCTCCCCGACTGGGAGCTCGTCCTGCTGCGAACGAAGCCCCTGTCCGGACGACCGTCCATCCCCCTCTCGTTGCGCGATCGCGTTCACGTGCGAACGGGCGCCTCCAGCGCGGCTCGAGCGCCGCTGCTCAACGAGTCCCAGATCTTCGTGCCGGCGATCAACGGGCTCGCCCGCGTGGAGCTCGAGGCTCGTGCGGCGGGGAACGCGATCGCCGCTCCGCCCGGTGTCGTCGAACAGCCCGCCCTGGCAGCCGCAGCACTGGCGCGCCTGGCCGAAAACGACGAGCTGCGCACGAGCGGCCAGGCGGAGGCGCGCCGGCTTGCGGAGTCTGAGAGCTTCCCGGAGCTGGGGCGCCGGCTCGACGACGTCTACCGAGGCCTCTCCGGCCTGCGCCGTGCGAGGTCACGGCGGCAGGATCCTCTCTCCAACCGGCCCTGGATCGTCAGCGACCTCCACATGCACACCTCGTGGTCGCACGACTGTCTCGTCGACCCCGAGGAGCTGGTCGACCAAGCAGAGGAGGAGGGGCTCGGTGCGATCGCGGTTACCGACCACAACGCCTTCGGCGGCGCGCTCGAGGCCTTCGAGCTGGCGCGCGATCGCGCGCTGACCGTCATCGCCGGCGAAGAGATCAAGACGGCGGGCCAGGGCGAGGTCATCGGGCTTTTCCTGAAGGAGGAAATCCCGCGCGGTCTCACCTTTGCGGACACGATCGCGGCGATCCGCGAGCAGGGCGGCCTCGTCTACCTCCCCCACCCCTTCGACCGGATGCACGCGATCCCGGACGCGGCGACGCTCCACAAGCACCTTGCCGACATCGACGTCTTCGAGGTCTACAACGCTCGGCTGCTCTTCGAGCAGTACAACGACGAGGCGATGCGCTTCGCACGGAAGTACAACCTGACGATGGGCGCGGGGTCCGACGCGCACGTCCTGCAGGGGCTCGGAACCGGCGGCCTCCGCATGCGTGCGTTCCGCGATCCCGAGGAGTTCCTTGTCAGCCTGCGCTCGGCCGAGATCCTCCGGCGCCCGCGTTCGCTCGCCTACCTTCAGGCGCTGAAGTGGAAGGCCCAGGTCAAGGAAAGGGTCCGCTAGGAGAGAACCCAGTCCATGCCGCCTGTGCCAGTGCCCACCGACGAGATCCACGAGCGCTACCTCAAGAAGGCGATCACGGAGATCAACGATCTCGGTGACGAGATCACCCGGTCGGATGAGGCCCGGGTGCCGGCGCTCGGCTCCGGGCACCCGCTCGCGGACATCATGCTGCTCAAGTTCAGGCCGCAGCACTCGGAGATACAGGAAGGGGTCGCGTTCTACGGGCGCGCCGGACAGGCGATCCTCAAGTCGCTCCAGCGTCTTCACGTCGATCCCATGGCCGTGTACGGCACGAACTGCTTCAAGTTCGACGGTGGCGACGAGGAGCAGGCCGCCGCCTGGCTTACGCGTGAGCTCCACATCGTCCAGCCGAAGCTCGTCGTGGTGATGGGCGACGACGCGCGCGGCTTTCTCAATTCTCTGGACTTCCCGCTTTCGGCCGCGATCGAGGACCGCACGCGCGAGCTGCAGCAGTGGACGCCGACAATCGAAGTGCTCTTTGTTCCCGACATCGACGCCTCGCTCGACGAGCAGGCGGCGAAGACACGCTTTTGGCAGGCGCTGAAGGCGCTCGGCCCGTGGTGGGCCGAGCTACCGCCGT
>DASSXA010000244.1:0-5471 GCA_035704315.1 Gaiellaceae bacterium | reverse complement strand
CTCGTCGATGTCGGTTGTGCGGAAGCACTTCTGGTGGGTGGTGAGGAGCGTCCCCGGCGGCTCCTTCTGGCCGAGGAAGTAGGGCTTCAGCGGCTGCATGCCCGCGCTGATCAGCAGTGTCGAGGTGTCCTCGGGCGGCGGGATCAAGGGCGCCGAGGGCAGGCGCGTATGGTCCTTCGACTCGAAGAACCGAAGGAAGCCCTCACGTAGCTCCGCCGTGGTGCGCATGCGCTTCGATTCTAGGCTTGGAGCCTCTGACTGAATGACGCTTCGCCGTCGGGGTGCGATGGGTGGTGTGAGGCAAGGACGCAGCGTCTCGTTCGTATCCGGAGGATACGGGCGAGACCGAGGACGCGGCCTCGGGCCGTCCAGCGCGGCCCGACGGCTCAAGGCTTCTTTCAGTTAGAGGCTCTTTAGGCTCTTCCGATGCTTCACGCGGCCCGATCGGCACTCGCGCTCGGGCTGGCCGTCGTGGGCGTGTTGGCCCTCCCCGCGGTGGTGCGCGCGCAAGCCGAGGAGCAGCTTGCCCAGCGCTACGCACCGGTCGTACGGCTGGTTGACCAGAAGGAAGAGTGCGGGCCCGGCGAGCCCTACGAGCCGACCGACATCGACGCATTCATGGATCAGGACACGGTCTCGCTGCGTGGGCCGTGGACCTCGAACGATCTGGTCAAGATCGCGCCCACAGCCGGAGATCTCGGCAAAGGCCTTTTCGAGTACAACCTCGACTTTCCCGGCGACGCGCTCAACCCGGGTTGCGACTACGAGCGGTGGGCGCGACGTATCAACGAGGGCAGACGGCCTGCGGTCTACGCCCATGTCGTGACGGAGCCGGCGCGTCCCGATCGACTCGCGCTCCAGTACTGGCTCTTCTACCCGTTCAACGACTGGAACAACAACCACGAGGGCGACTGGGAGATGGTCCAGCTCGTCTTTGCTGCGGAGAACGCGAACGATGCCCTGTCGAAGGCGCCGCTCGAGATCGGATACAGCCAGCACGAGGGTGCCGAGAAGGCGGATTGGGGAGAGGACAAGCTCCAGCTCGTCGACGGCACCCATCCGGTCGTCTATCCCGCCGCCGGATCCCATGCGAACTTCTTCGATGACGCGCTCTACATCGGCCGCTCCGCAGACGAGGGAGTGGGCTGCGACGACACAACTGGCCCGAGCCGCGAGCTGCGACCCCTGGTCCACACCATTCCGAGCGATCCCGCGGCTGCCCGGAAGGCCTTCCCGTGGATCGCCTTCGAGGGTCGCTGGGGTGAGCGACGGCGGGCGTTCCTGAACGGGCCCACCGGGCCGAACCTGAAGTCGCAGTGGACGGAGCCGATCACGTGGTCGGAGGACTGGCGCGACCGCAGCGTCGCGATTCCGGCCGGCGGCGCGCTGGGGACGGGCGCGACCGACTTCTTCTGCGACGGCGTCGCGAGAGGCTCAAACGTCGTGCTACGGCTCGAGGAGAACCCTGCGTGGGTGATCGCCGCATTCGCCGCGCTCGTACTGCTGGTTATCGCGGCCGTCAGGCGCACGACCTGGCGTCCGGCGACGCCGCTCGCCGTCGCTCGGCGGCGTTCGTGGGGGCAGACGCTGACCGCCGCCGGGCGGATGTATGGATCGCGGCCGCTGCTCTTCCTCGGAATCGGGCTCGTCACCATTCCGATCGCGATCGTCATCACGGTCCTTCAATGGCTCCTCTTCAGCGCGACGACGGTCGCCGGGATCTCGCCTGACGCGGAAGACGGCGGTTTCCGGGTCGGGCTTGCGGTCGCCCTCGGGACCGTCCTGACGCTGCTCGGACTCGCGCTCGTGCAGGCCGCGACCGCCCGCGCGCTCGCCGAGATCGATGCAGGACGAGAGATCGGTGTTCTGAGCGCCTACCGGCTCGCCGCCGACAGCATCCGGCCGCTCCTCGGCGCCCTTGTCGTCGCCGTCGCAGTCGTAACCATCCTCAGCCTCTCGATCTTCCTGATCCCGATCGCCGTTTGGCTGGTCGTCCGGTGGGCGCTGATGGTTCCCGTGGCCGAGCTCGAGGATCGCGACTCGTGGAGCGACGTGCTCCGGCGAAGCGGGTCGCTCGTCCGGCACCAGTGGCTCAAAGTCGGCACGCTCGTCGTGGCAGCGGCGGCGCTGGCCGTCGTCGCCGGACCGTTCTTGGGAGCGCTGCTCCTCTTCGCCCAGGCTCCGATCGCGCTCGTCAACCTCATCGCCGGGCTCATCTACGTCGTGGCCATGCCTTTTGTCGGGCTCACGACGACCTACGTCTATTACGACACGCTGGTTCGCGAACGCCTGGCGCCCACTAAAACGGTCCCGGCCCGCCTTCCGGCCGAGCTCTAGGCGACCTCGGATTCCTCCGCGATCTCCTCGCGGATCTTCTCCAGCGAGCGCCGGATGAGCCGGGAGACGTGCATCTGAGAGATTCCGATCTCCTCGGCGATCTGGGACTGGGTCAACCCGCTGAAGAAGCGGAGGTGCAGGATCCGCCGCTCGCGCTCGTCCAGCACCTTGAAGCCCGGCGCCAGGACCGCGCGGTCTTCCGAAACCTCGTACTCGTGGTCCTCGGTGCCGAGGGACTCGAGCGGGTCGAGCTCGCCCTCCTCGTCTGACGCGCCGCCGGGCGAGAGGGACACCGAGCTGTAGGCGCGGCCGCTCTCGAGCGCCTCGAGCACGTCTTCCTCTTCGACGCCTGCGGCCTCGGCGAGCTCGGCAATCGTCGGCGAGCGCCCGAGCTGCACGGTCAGCTGCTCCACGAGCTTGGAGACCTGAACGTTCAGCTCCTGTAGCCCGCGCGGCACGCGCACCGACCAGCCCTTGTCACGGAAGTGCCGTTTGATCTCGCCGATGATGTTCGGTGTTGCATAGGTGGTCAGCTCGACGCCGCGCTCCAGGTTGAAGCGGTCGATCGCCTTGATCAGCCCGATCGCGCCGATCTGGACGAGATCGTCCAGCTGCTCGCCTCGATACGCGTAGCGCCTCGCGAGGGACCGGACAAGCGACATGTAGCGCTCGATCAGCTCCTCCCGGGCCTCGAGGTCGCCGTCCTGGTGGTAGCGGCGCAGGAGCTGCTTGTCGTCGGTCGCTGTCACGCCTGCTCGAATCGCTTCGTGAGATCGACCCACGTGCTCCCGTCGCGGTCGACGACCTGATAGCTGTCCACGACCGCGTCGAGAAGACGCCGAAGGGAGAGCGACGTGGTGGCCTCGCCCTCGAGCTCAGCGCGCAGCTGCCCGTCGCGGAAGGGCCCCACCGACGCCTGGAGCTGCTGCTCCTGAACGCCGAGGGCGACGGTGACCTCCGGCGGGCCGTCGCGCCGCTCGAGGAGTGCGTCGAGGGCGAGCTCGAGATCCTCCAGGTGCTCCACCGTCACGTCGAGTCGCGACGCCAGGCCGCCGAGCACGAGCCTGGCGACGCCGAAGAAGGGCCGCTCCCGCGGCATCGTGAGGGTGATCTGGTCAGTCATGGCGCCGGTCTCCTGTACAACTGCCCAGAGACGCTAACCGGTTCGCGCGGAAGCGACGCGGCCCGCGCCCACCACCACGTCCTGTTCGTAGAGCACCGCCGCCTGCCCTGTCGCGACACCGAAGACAGGCTCGTCGAGCCGGACGCGAAAACCTCGCGACACGGGCTCGACCGACCCCTTGATCGCCGGGGAGCGATACCGAAGCTTCACGTCGGCCCGGTCGACATCCACGAAGAGCCTCCCGGTCGCCCGGACGGTCCGGCGCGCGAGCGCCTCGCGCGGCCCGACGACGACCGCGTTCCGCTGCGGAAGCGTCTTCAGGGTGTAGACCGGCGCTCCGGCCGACACGCCGAGCCCCTTGCGTTGGCCGGGCGTGAACGCCCAGAAGCCTTCGTGGTGGCCGAGCACGCGGCCGTCCTCGTCCACGATCTCCCCGGGAGTCGCCCCGAGCCCGCGCCTCTGGAGGAACGCCCGGTAGTCGTCCCCTCCCAGGAAACACGCCTCCTGGCTCTCCGGCCTGCCCGCGGCCTCGAGCCCGGCACGCGCGGCCTCGGCGCGCGTCTCCGCCTTGCCCTGCTCGCCGAGCGGGAAGGAGATGCGGTCGAGAACGCGGGGGTCGAGCCTGGCGAGCATGTACGACTGATCCTTCTCTGGATCGACACCGCGTGCGACGAGCGTCCTCCCGCGATGGCGCACGACCCGCGCGTAGTGGCCGGTCACCAGGCGGCCGGCACCGGCCTGCTTGCCGAAGGCGAGCAGGCGCCCGAAGCGGAAGAATCCATTGCAGCTGATACAGGGGTTGGGCGTCTCGCCGCGCTCGTAGCCGCGAACGAACGGCTCGACGATCGCGCGCAGGAAGTCTTCCCGAGCATCCAGCGTCACGTGCGGGATTCCGAGTGCGTGGCAGGTACGCCGAGCAGCGAGGACCGACTCCGGGGAGCAGCAGGCGCGCTCGGTGTCGGGGCCCTCGGGGTCGAGCCAGAGCCGCAGCGTGACGCCCACGGCCTTCGGCCCGGCACGGAGCAGGGCGACCGCGCTGTCCACCCCGCCGCTCATCGCGACTGCCACACGTTCCGGGTCGTGCGGAGCGCGGAAGATCGGGCCGATCGCATTGGCCAGCGCGTCGACAGCGAGCTCGTCGCCTCCGACCGCCGCGGCTTCGAGCAGCGTCAAGCCCTCGAGCGGCCGCTCGAGCCCATCGGCATCAGCGTTGACGATTCGGCCGCGGTCCACCGACAGCCGGACGAGGCGCCACTCACCCCCGCGGGAAGAATCTCCAACGGCCTCGATCATGGAGATCACGGTAGCCCAAAGAGATCGCAACCCCGGCGGAGCCGGGGCTGCGAAAAGTCCACCCTGCCGATGAACCTCACGCATTGCGAACCTGGCAATGCCAGGTGGGTGCCAAGCCGTCCCGGCTAGCGCCGTTCCGGACTCGAGCTCCCTTTGCGTGTGTGTTGGTTCACGTTAGTACGCAAGGCCACGCACAGGGTCGAGCGCTCTCAGCTTACTAGCGGTCTACTGCTCGGCGAACCGCCAACGGACCGTCGTCGGGCCGCGCACCCCGAGCTTGCGGGCAAGAGACTCCGTCAGGCCGAACTGCACCGACGCGCTCGTGGGTCCTCGAGAGACGACCTGGGTCAGGATCACCGTCCCGCCGTGGCCGATGTAGATCTTCGCGCCGCACACGAGCACCGGGTGCGAGACGCCCAGCGTCTCGCGCTCGAGCACGTGTCCGCATGCGGTGGGCTGGCCGTACGCGCTCGCCGACTCGAGGCCGGCTCGAGCCTCGAACCAGCCGCCGCCCGGCGCAGGCACGGCCTTGGGAAGGTCGCTCGAAGCTCCCGCGTCGTCTAGCTGCGCGGCCACCGCGAGCGAGACCACGACCGCAATCAACGCCGCCGCGCTGAGGAGGATCAGCCGCTGAGCGAGTGCCGGGCTCACGGTGCTTCGACAGGGCGGCGCCGGCGCCAGAAACGGCCGCGGCGCTTTGGCTCGGCCTCGCGGATCT
>DASSXA010000200.1:0-2686 GCA_035704315.1 Gaiellaceae bacterium | reverse complement strand
TGGCCGAGACGCCGTGCTCGCTCGAGGAGCTCACTCATCCGGGATGACGGCGACGCCCAAGAGCTCCACCCGTGCTTTCGGGTCGAAGAGCTCGGCGACGCCGATCAGGGCCATCGCCGGGTAGCGGCGACCGAAGTGGCGCCGCCAAACCGCTCCGATCTCCTGCCTCGAACCCCGGTACTCGTCCATCACGGTCGTGTAGATCGTCAACGAGACAAGGTGGTCCGGATCCCCGCCGGCCGCCGAAAGCGCGGCCAGGAGATTCGTCGCCGCGGCTTCGAACTGCTCGATGACGCTGTCACCCCCGCCCACCTGGCCGCCGAGCCAGACCATTCGCCCGCGCGCAGCGACCACAGCGTGTGCGAATCCGACCGGCTCGCCGAGCTCCGGGGGATTGACGATCAGGTGTTCGTTCACCGGCCGCTCCAGGCTGGGCTGCGACCCTCCGACCAGGCGGCGTAGAACGCACCGAAGTCCTCGCTTTTCATGAGCAGTGCCTGCGCCAGTGCCTCCATCTCGATCGCTCCGGCGAGATTCAGGTCCAGCTCGCGGCTAAGGAGTGTCTTCGTGGCAGAGTGAGCGAGCGCCGGGCCTTGGGCGAGGCGGCGTGCCAGTTCGGACGTGGCCGCGGGCAGCTCGTCGTCTTCGACGACGCGCGTCGCAAGGCCGATCTCGAGCGCCCGGTCAGGCTCGACCTCCTCGCCGAGGACCAGGAGCTCCGTTGCGCGCCCGAGCCCGACGAGGCGGGGTAGGAGGTAGGCGGCCCCCATGTCGGCGCCCGCCAGGCCCACGCGCGTGAAGAGAAAGGAGAGCTTGGCGGAGCGCGCGAGCAGGCGGAAGTCGGCGGCGAGCGCCAGCACGGCCCCGGCGCCTGCGGCCACGCCGTTGACAGCAGCGACGATCGGCAGCGGCGACTCGCGCATCGCTTTGACGACCGCTCCGCTCATGCGGGTGAACTCCAGGAGCTCCGCGACGCCCATTTCCCGCAGCTCGCCGATGATCTCCTCGACGTCGCCGCCCGAGCAGAAGCCGCGCCCCTGTCCCGTGAGGACGAGAACGCGGGTGTCGCCGCGGTGCGGAAGCTCCGCGAGGAGGTCGCGAAGGTCGGCGTAGACGTCGAAGGTCAGCGCGTTCAGCCTGTCCGGGCGGGAGAAGGTCACCGTCGCGACCCCGTCGTCGAGGGCGAAATCGAAGTTGCTCCAATCCTCGGTGAAGCCTGCAGAGGCACGGAACGGGCTCATCTCTGGAGCCCCCCGCCGTCGACGACGAGCGTCTGGCCGTTGACGGCGGCCGCCTCGGGCGCGGCGAAGAACTGGACCGCAAACGCGACCTCCTCCGGCTCCAGCAGCCTTCCGAGCGGCACCATCGCGGCGAGCTCCGCCTCGGCCTGCTCCTCGTCACGGTCGGTTGCCTCGACGATGCGCTCCACCGCCCGTCGGGTCATGTCCGTGCGGACCCAGATCGGGCAGACCGCGTTGGCCGTCACGCCCGTTCCGGCTACCTCGGCCGCGGTGGCGCGCATGAGCCCGACCGCTGCGTGCTTCGATGCCGTGTAGGCCCCCGTGTAGCGCGCTCCGACGAGGCCGGCGACCGAAGCGACGGTGACGATGCGCCCATCTCCGCGCTCGATCATGCCCCCGAGAACAGCCCGGGTACAGAGGAATGCGCCCGTGGCGTTGACGTTCAGATGTGCGTTCCAGTCCTCGAGGGAGGTCCGACGCAGCGGCGTGCTCCATGCGACCCCCGCATTGTTGACGAGGACATCCACGGGCCCGACCTCGTCGAAGAAGGTGGTCACGGCCTCCTCGTCCGTGACGTCGAGGTCATCGTGACCGGCCGCCTCGACCCGATCTCCGGCCGCGGAGAAGCGCTCGGCGACCGCCTTGCCGATTCCCTTCTTGCCGCCGGTGACGACGACGAGGCGGCTCATGCCAGCGCCTTCCGGTCGAGCTTGCCCGATGGTGTCTTGGGAAGGTCGTCCACGAAGCGCACCTCGCGGGGAACCTTGTGCGGCGAGAGCCGCTCGCGCACGAAGTCCTGGAGCGACCGCTCGTCCACCGGCTCGCGGACGACGACGAACGCACGCGTCAGCGTCAGGCCGTTGACCTGGGAGCCGACGACGGCGCATTCGACGACGTTTGGATGCGAGATCAGGCAATGCTCGATCTCGGCCGGCGCGACCCAGATGCCCCCGACCTTGACCAGATCGTCGACGCGGCCCCGGTACCAGAAGTAGCCGTCGTCGTCCCGGTCGAAGAGATCTCCGGTCTTGACGGTGTCCCCGGCAAACGTCTGCTTCGTCTTCTCGTGCTCGCCCCAGTAGAGGAGAGCGGCGGTGTCCCCTTCGACCCAGAGCTCGCCGTTCTCCGCGATCTGCGCGCTGTACCCCGGGACGAGCTCGCCGGCGCTTCCGGGCCGCACCCGGCCCGGCCGGTTGGAGATGTAGATGTGGTACGCCTCGGAGGAGCCGATTCCGTCGAGGACCTCGACACCGAAGGTGGCTCTCCAGCGCTCGTACAGCTCGCGCGGGAGCGCCTCGCCGGCCGACGTACACACCCGCAGGCAGGACAGGTCCAGTGTCTGACACTCGTCCTGGCCCGGCGGGACGGCTGCGGCGATCATCTGGGCCATCATCGTCGGCACGTTGACGAGGATCGTCGGTCGGTGCTCCGCCACGAGGTCGAAG
>DASSXA010000172.1:0-6343 GCA_035704315.1 Gaiellaceae bacterium | reverse complement strand
CCGCGAGATGGCGAGCGCAATGTTCCTGTACGCGTCCTCGTACAGGACGATGTCGCCCGCGCCCGCCTCGGCAAACGTCCGTGCCGCGAGCGCGTAGAACCGGTCCATCGCGAGCTCGACCTCGATCCGGCGTCCGGGCAGGATGCCGAGCGCTTTGACCTGGTCGGCGTGGACGTTGAGCTGGATGTTCCCGAAGCGATCGACGTACAGGCACCTCGCCCGGATCCGCCGCTCGCCGATCTCCGGTTGTGGAATCTCGAGCCGGATGAGACTGTCGGCTTCCACGGCGTCACCGAGGCGGCCCGGGTCGAGTCCCCTCGATAGATGGGCCGCAGCGGGCGCGAAGATGTCACGTCCGTGGAAGGTGGCCGACACGGGCTCGAGCGCGTAGGTCCGGTTCGTGATCTCGTGCGCAGCTGCGACGCCACCCAGGCGCTCGGCGGCCGGAACGAGCAGGCCGTTGTCGGGCCCCACGAGCAGGCGTCCGTCGCCGCTGCGAACCACGAGCGCGCGTCTCGGTGTCCCGACACCGGGATCGACCACGGCGAGGTGGACTCCCTCGGGCATGTAGGGAAGCGTGTTCGCCAGAACGAGGGCTCCCTGCAGGACACTCTGAGGCTCGATCCCGTGCGTGATGTCGATCACGTCCGTGTCCGGCGCGATTCGCTTGATGACACCCCGGCACGTACCCGCGAAGTCATCCTCGACGCCGAAGTCGGACAGAAAAGTGACGAACACGGTCCGAGACGCTAACGCGTGGCTCGAGTCACAGCGTCCACGAGGCCGCTCAGGTCGTGACTGGTCGCCTCTTCGGCCACGCGCATGCCGGCGGCCTCGGCCGCCTTCGTCGTCTCGGGGCCGATCGACACGACGGGGATGCGTCGGTCCAGAGCGGCGAGGGCGCGAGCCGCCGAGGCGGAAGCGACGACCGCCAGATCGGCGTTCGGCAGCGTGTCCGGGACGAGCTCGCGGGTCCGGTACAGCGGCTGGAAGTCGGCGCCGAGCTCGTCCACGAGCAAGCGCCGTGCGCCCTCTGCGCCGGCAAAGAGCACGCGTCCGGCGGGGCGCGGCAGGACTTCCAGCAGCCCCTCTTGCGTCGAGACCTGCGGGACGAGGTCTGCGCCGCCGAGCCCCTCTGCCGTTGCCTGTCCGATCGCCGCCGTGCGAGCCGGTTGTCCACGGCCACGGCGCCGGAGCTCGCGCGCTCCGGTGATGCTCGTGACGATCACCCAGTCGTAAGCGTCGAGGTCGATGGGATCGTCGCCGAGCGGCTCGACCGCGATGAGCGGCTCGCAGACCACGTCGTGGCCGAGCGCACGGAGCCGAGCGGCGAGCATCTCGTTCCGGCCTTCCGGCCGCGTGAGGAGAATCCTCAAGGGACCAAGGCGACGAGCTCGGCCGCGAGTGCCCTCGGATCGGCGCCGGAGCGCCGCTCGACCCAGCTCCCGTCCTCGGCGGCCACGAGCGCTGTGAGCGTCACCCCGTCATGGTGGGCCGCGACCGGCGCGAGGCAGCCTCCGCCGATGGCGGCTACACACGCTCGTTCCGCTTCGATCCGGCGTCGTGTCTCCGAGTGATCGGCCTGGGCGACCGTGCTCTCTTCGCTCTCCCGAACCTGGAGCGCCAGCGCGCCCTGACCGGCCTCCGGCAGCACCTCATCCGGCTCGAGCCGACGATCGATCTCGTTCGAGAGCCGTAGGCGATCGAGGCCGCACGCAGCGAGCACGACGCCGTCGAGCCCCCGCTCGCCGCGCTTGCGGAGCCTCGTGTCGATGTTCCCCCGGAGCGGCTCGATCTGAAGCTCGGGCTCCAGGGCGAGGAGCTGGGCCCGGCGTCGGATCGAGGCCGTGCCGATCCTGAGCCCGGGCTTGAGCTCCGCAACGCCGCAGAGCGCATCTCGTGGGTCCTCGCGCTCCAGGTAGGCGCCCACTGCCAGGCCTGCCGTGTCCGTGGAGGTCATGTCCTTCGCGGAATGAACGGCTACGTCGATGCGCCCGTCCAGTAACGCCTCTTCGAGCTCCTTGACAAAGACGCCGCGGCTCCCGATCTCACCGAACGGCTTGCTGCGATCCCGGTCGCCGGCCGTCGTGACCGGCACGAGCGCGAACTCGAGCCCTGGACCACGCAGGCGCTCGACCGCTAGCTCGGCCTGCCTCAGCGCGAGGCGGCTACCCCTCGAGCCGATTCTCAGGACCACGACGCTCCTCGACGGCCGCCTCCTTCAAACGCACGATCGGCTCGTGCAGCAGCTTGTTGACGATCTGGCTCGTCAAGGACTCGACTGCGTCTCGCTCTCGCTCCGAGAGCCCCGCCAGCCGCCCGCTCGCCTTCGCCAGCTCGCCGCGCCGGATCGCCTCCGCGCGCTCCCGAATCGACGCTATCACCGGCACGACGTCGCGCATCGCGAGCCAGTCACGAAAACGGTCGGCCTCCGCGACGGCGATCGCCTCGGCCTTCGCGAACTCGACCTCTCGGCCCTGGAGCGTCTCCTCGACGACCGCCTCGAGGTCGTCGATGTCGTAGAGGTAGCAGTCCGGCAGGTCGTTGATCCCAGGATCGATGTCTCTCGGCACGGCGAGGTCGATCAACAGCAGCGGCCTGCCCTTTCGGTTCGGCAATGCGCTCGCCACTGCGCTCTTCGTCAGAACGATGTCGGGTGATCCTGTCGAGGAGACGAGGATGTCGGCGGTCTCGACCACTTCGGCGACGCGCTCGAGCGGAATCGCCTCGCCGCCGAGCCGATCCGCGAGGAGCTGTCCACGGCTCGTCGTCCGGTTCGCGACAAACGCGAGCTCGGCGCCGCGCTTGAGCAGCCGGCGCGCGGCCAAGGCGCCGATCTTGCCCGCGCCGACGATGGCGATGTGCGAACCGTGAAGATCGCCGAAGACCTGGGCGGCGAGGGCCGCCGCTGCCGAGGACGTCGTGCCGGGGCTCTCCGCGATCGCCGTGTCCGTCCGCACCTTCTTGCCGGCGTGCAGCGCGTCGCGGAACAGCCGATCGAGCATCGGGCCGACGCTGCCGTGCTCGTACGCCGTGCGCACCTGCCCGAGGATCTCTCCCTCGCCTGGAACCAACGAGTCGAGCCCTGCTGCGACGCGGAAGAGATGCACAGCTGCCCCTTCCTGCTCCAGGCGATAGAGGTAGGGCTCGAGCTGGACGGGGGCGATACCCGCAAGCGACGCCAGCGCCTCGGTCGCCTCTCGGTCGGCCTCGTGCGCATCTTCCGCCGCGAGATAGACCTCCGTGCGATTGCAGGTGGAGAGGCAGACCACTTCGCGGTTCCGAGCCAAACGTGCGCCCAGCGCCGCAGCTCCCTCGGGGTCGAGCGCGACGCGCTCACGCACCTCGACAGGCGCCAGGCGGTGGGATGTGCCGACGAGGAGCAGGTTCATGCGACGTGCGTGGCCAGCAGGCCGAGCTGGAGGACGATGACGATTCCGAGCCCTGCAAGGGCCAGAGCTGCCGAGAGCGTGCGGCGGCCGCTCTGGAGCCGAAGGTAGAGGATCGACGCGTACAACACCCAGACCGCGATCGTGCTGGCCATCAGTACGTCGAGCCCGTGTTCACGAGCGCGGGCGAAGCCGGGGATCAGGCCGATGGTCAGCGCCGCGAGCGAGACCGCGATCGTCACGACCGTGAGCCGGTCGAGGCTGACGAGCGATGGGAGCCGCAACCGGAGCAGGCCGGTCCGGTGCCGCTTGAGCGCGCGCTCCTGCCAGAGCTCGAGCGCTGCCAGGCCTCCCGCGACGGTGAAGCCGGCGAAGGCTGCGAGGACGAAGGTCACATGTGCGAGGAGTACGACGTCGTTCCAGGCCACGCCTCGTCGCGCGTCCGCTCCGCCGGCCGCAAATGAGACTGCGAACAGGACGGCGGCCAGCGGCATCACCGTCAGTCCGAGAAGCCGGAAGCGGGGGCTGCAGCCCCAGATCAGATAGGCGCCGACGACCAGCCAGACGAAGAGATTGAGCGAGCCGGCCCACGTGCCCCAGGGGAAGCCGTCGGCACGCGAGGCCTGGACGACGAGTAGCGCCGTCTGAGCCAGCCAGCCGATCCTGACTCCCCAGGTCCCAAGGCGTCCGAGCGTTCCGGGGTTGCGCACATTGCCGGCATACGCCAGCGCTGCCTCGCCGTACGCGAAGAGCACGGGCCAGACGAGCTGCTCAGCCACCGGCTCGCTCCTTGGCCATCCGGGCCAGTTCGGTCAACTCCCGTTCGATCCTCGTGACCTTGAGGGCGATCAAGACGACGTAGAGCAGCACGGCGGCGAACAGGACGAGGTACGCCGCGGCGAGATACTTCTCTCCCGTGCTCACGCGAGTTGCTCCCGGAGCTCCCGCAGCCTGGCGTCGATCCGTTTTCCGGTCAGCTCGATCAGGTAGAGCGCGCCGGCGAGGGTCAGCATCGCCACAAGGCAGACGCAGAACGAGATGAACATCGACGCGGACATCTGCGGCCCGTCCCGGTTGAAGAGGGGCGCCGGATGGAGCAGCTGATGGGCCAGGCGGATGGCAAGGAAGCTCACCGGTACGAGGACGGCGCCGAACAGCGCGTAGACCGCCGAGGTTCGCGCGCGCCGCGGTCCGGGCTCGGTCGAGTAGCGGAGCATGAAGTACGCCGAATAGAAGAGAAACAGGATCAGGAAGAGGACGAGTTGCCGCTCGCTCCAGGTCCACCAGACGCCCCACGAGATCTTCGCCCAGATCGAGCCGGTGACGAGCGTGAGCAGTCCGAAGATCACGCCGATGTGGATCGCGGTGTAGCTCTCGAGATCCGCGCGCTCGTCGCCCTTCCACAGCAGCCGGAACGCCTTCCACGCGGCCCAGCCGAAGCAGGCATATGCAGTCAGGGCGACCGGAACGTGTATGTAGAAGATGCGCTGACTCGGCCCCTGGTCGGCGTCCTCGGGGGCCCAGAGCAGCGCGAGAGCGAGCCCCGTGACGAGCAGCACCGCCGCGGCAACAGAGACGACGACCGCGCCGTTATTCCGTAACGACGTACTCAAAGCTTGCCCAGGAGAGGATCGCAAAGATGAGGTCGTAGAGGCCCAGGAAACCGAGGTAGCGCCCGGGATTCTCCGCCAGAGTCGCTCCGACGCCGCCGACGATGAGCGGGATCGCAAGCGGCAGGAAGAGCAGCGGCAGGAGCAGCTCCCGGGCGCGGGACGCGGCAGCCATGGCCCCGAGCAGCGTTCCGACGGTGGCAATGCCGATGTTCGCGAGGGCGACGCCCGCGATCAGCTCCCAGGTCACCGGCTCGTAGAAGAGCCCGAAGGCCGGCAGCGCGACCGCCTCGGCCAGTGCCAGAAACGCAAAGACGCTGAGCGTCTTCCCGAGCCAGATCGCGCTTCGGTCACACGGCGCGAGGAGCAGGCCGTCGATCACCGCCTCGTCCCGCTCTGCGACGAAGGAGCGAACAAGCGCGAGCAGCGCGGTGAAAAGGAGTGCGATCCACAGCATTCCTGCAGCAGCGAGGCGCGACGAGTCGTCCGGGAGCGCGAAATGGAAGACGACCAGGGTCGAGACAACGAAGAGGAGCATCGCCGGCACCGTGTCACGTGAGCGGAGCTCGACGAGGAGGTCCTTACGCGCAAGCGCGGTGACGTCGGCGAAGTAGCCAGTCACGCCGGCCCCAGGGCGAGGCGACCAGTGGGCTGGGCGCCAAGACGTTCCGGAAGGTGGCTGGCGACCACGACGGTGCGGGCAGCCGGCTGGCGGCCGAGCTCGTCCAGGAGGAGCTCCGTGCCGCTCGCGTCCAGGGCGCTGAACGGCTCGTCGAGCAACAGGAGGTCGGGCTCGTGCAGGAGCGCCCTGCACAGGGCGAGTCGCTGGAGCATTCCGCGGGAGAGCGCGCCGGTTTGCTCGCGGCGCGCGTCCCAGAGCCCGAAGCGCTCGAGGAGCATGCCGATCTGTTCCCGACGCTCAGGGACCCGGTACAGGCGTCCGTAGAGGTCGAGGTTCTCGAGCGGCGTCAGCTCTCGGTAGAGCAGCGGCTCGTGTCCCAGAAACCCGATCCGCGCGCGGTCGACCGCGACGTCGAGCTCCCCCGCAGTGGGAACGATGAGCCCCGCCAGCAGCCGGAGCAGCGTCGTCTTCCCCGACCCGTTCGGACCAGTGACCAGAAGCAGCTCGCCCGCGCCCACGTCGACGTCGACCCCGGCAAGGGCGCGCTTGTCGCCGAACCGCCGTCCGAGCCCGCGAGCGTGGATCATCCGCGCGAGGCGCCTACGTATCTGTAGTTCGGCACCCCCTGCCTCCTCCCCGCTGCGATCGTAGCCCGGAAACGCGCGCGCATGTGTGTCCGGACCGTGCCAAGGGTGTGCCGCTGCGCCGGCCGGAGATGTGTA
>DASSXA010000151.1:0-10979 GCA_035704315.1 Gaiellaceae bacterium | reverse complement strand
AGACCGATCGGCCCCAGCTCCGCCAGCGTCTCGAGGTACAAGCTGTGAGCGTCCTGTACCGGCTGCGGAACGGGGCGCTCGCGCAGCCACGAGCGAGCGTAGGTGCCCGCCCCCGCGCCGAGCGTCGGGTGGTTCTCGTATACGCGCCACGCGACATGCCAGTAGTCCGCGCGGTTGCTTCCGGAGAGACTGAAGACCCGGCCCTGGACGTCCCCGTGAGTCGGCGCCGGCGCTGCCTTGAAGGAGTCGTACGCCGCAGCGGGTCCCCCGAGCCTGATCAGCCCGGCGGCGAGCACAACCACCGGCAGTGCGATGAGGCTGGCGGCGAATGCTTGCCGCACCCTCGGTGACGGGCGATAGCGCGCTTCCGCTGAACGCATAACGTAGGGCACGGTCAGCGCAAGTGCGCACGAGAGCAGGACGAACGCCGCGAGCCACGCCGAAGCGCCAAGCAGATCCGCGGCAACCACTGAGAAAGCCGCCGGTACGGCCAGCGCGAGTGCGGTCGCCGCAAGCTGCAGCCGGCCAGGGCCCACCGCCACCGCCACGCTGAGCCCGACGGCGAGCGCGAGCCACGCCCCCCGGCCGAACGTGAAGTAGAGCGTCGCCGCGAAGAGCGGCGTGGTCGCAGCCGCGGCCGCTGCCCCGTGAGTCCTCGACGCTCGGGCCGCAAAGCCGACGGCGAGCAGGAGGCCCATCGCCGCGAGGATTGCGACGCCATTTGCGTAGCCGATCGGCTCCGAAAGGCGTTCGGATGCCTGCGGGTCGGCCGAAGCGGGAACCTCTGGATTCCCGAGCAGCCAGTTGGCCAGCCCGTATCCACAAAGCAGCGTTGCAGCGCCCAGGACTCCGGCCAGCAGGCCATTCCCACGGCCGGCAAGCACGAAGACAGCGGCCGCACCGACATACAGGAGCGTTCTCTGCACTTCGAGCACCGAGGCCGACACGTGGCTCGACCAGAGAATCGAGAGAGCGGTCCAAAGCGCCAGGACAGCAAGTGACCCGACAAAGAGCATCGCGGCCCTGCCCGGGGTCTCGATTCCACGTGCGATGAGGACCGCGAGCACCGCCAGGACGGCGAAGGTACTCCAGCCCCACGCCGTAGCCGCATAGCCGCCACTGTCGAACCCGAGTGTGGCGGCGAGAGTGAAGACGCCGAGCGCGGCGAGCGACTCGCGGGACACGGCGTCGAAGGCTAGGGCGCAGCCGACCAGGCGGGAGGCAACGCCCGCTCGTTAGCCGGCGCTGCCTCCCTCCCTCCTACTGACAGGGGCCGACTGTGTCGCCGTGTTCGAAGTGAGCAGGCAACGCGTTCCGGGAAACCGTGATCGTGACGGTTGGATTCGTCGACGATCCGGTGTGGTGACAGATCGTCACCTTCTTGTCGTACTGGTATTCCTGGCTTGACGCCTGCGGCTGGCCCCAGGCGACTGCGGCCAGCACGCTCGCCATGGCAGCGACCACAGCGACGAGCCCCCACAATCGACGACGTCGATTCACCCTCTCCATAGATCCCCCAGTCCTCGGTCGAAGCCGGAACGTAGCACCCTTGCCGCGACGCGACAACGGCTCCCCGTATGGATCTGCTCATGCGCGGTCCCCTCCTTGTTGGCGAGTTGCCAATCGACACCGGTGTGGACACAATCGCCGGGATCGCTTTTACTTCGGGGGTCGTCAGAAGCTTCGCCAAGGAGGCAAGCATGATCAGACCCCTTCTTGTCGGGCTGCTCGTGTGTCTCGCCGTAGCGGCCGCATCGGCTGCAGGCGAGGTCCGGGCGGCTACCTCAGGCTCGTACATCGTCGTCTTCAAGGGCGATGCCGTTCGATCTGCGTCAGCGGTTCGCTCCCAGCGGCCGCTTGTTGCCGCGAAGGCGCAGGAGCTCGCGCGCGCGAACGGCGGCAACGTCACGTTCGTGTACCAGCACGCGCTCAAGGGCTTCGCCGTTCGGCTGGCTCCCAACGAGGCAGCGGCCCTGGCCGCCAGTCCGAGCGTCGCCTACGTCGAGCCCGACCAGGTTGTCCACGCCGATACGACCCAGAGCCCAGCGACGTGGGGGCTCGATCGGATCGACGAGCGCGATCTACCGCTGAACAACTCCTACAACTACAACCAGACCGGGCAGGGCGTACACGCGTACATCATCGACACGGGCGTACGCGGAACGCACCAGGAATTCAGCACCAGAATGGGCAACGGCGCCGACTTCGTCGGTGACGGGAACGGCACGAACGACTGCAACGGCCACGGCACCCACGTCGCCGGCACGACCGGCGGAACGACGTACGGCGTGGCCAAGCTGGTCACGCTTCACCCCGTCCGTGTCCTCAACTGTCAGGGCTCGGGGACGACGTCCGGCGTCATCGCAGGCGTCAACTGGGTCACAGCGAACCACCTCTCGCCCGCCGTCGCGAACATGAGCCTCGGCGGCGGCGTGAGCACGGCCCTCGACACCGCCGTCTCGAACTCGATCACCTCCGGCGTCAGCTACGCGATCGCTGCGGGCAACTCGAACGCCAACGCGTGCAACTCCTCCCCCGCGCGCGTCCCTGCGGCCAACACCGTCGGCGCGACCACCAGCACCGACGCTCGCTCCTCGTTCTCCAACTTCGGGACGTGCCTCGACATCTTCGCGCCGGGCTCGAGCATCACCTCGGCCTGGAACACGAGCAACACCGCAACGAACACGATCAGCGGGACCTCGATGGCGACCCCGCACGTTGCCGGGGCAATCGCCCTCTACCTGCAGACGAACACCCTCGCCTCGCCTGCCGCCGTGACGCAGGCGATCGTCAACAACTCCTCCATGGGCAAGGTGTCGAATCCCGGCAGCGGCTCTCCGAACCGGCTGCTGTACTCGATCGTCGAAGGCAGTCCTCCGCCGCCTCCGCCTCCTCCGCCGCCACCTCCACCGCCTGGGAACGAGCTCGTGGTCAACGGCGGCTTCGAAGGCTCGGCTTCCCCGTGGACGCTCTCCGGGAATGCGTACTGGTCGACCGGCGCCTATCCACACTCCGGGACGGGCTACAGCATCCTCGGGGCGTACAACAACGCCGGCGGCAGCGAATACCAGACAGTGAGCATCCCGTCGACTGCGTCGGCGAACTACACCTTCTGGCTCAACATCACGTCGAGCGAGTCGGGGCCGACCATCTACGACCGCCTCTTCATCGAGGTGCGAAGCATGTCGGGCACGCTGCTCGGAACGCTTGCCACGTACAGCAATGCGGACGAGACGACGCCCGGCAACTACTCGCAGAAGTCGTTCAGCCTTGCAAGCTGGCTAGGTCAGACCGTGCGGCTCCAATTCCGTGCCACGACCGACTTCTCACTCCCGACCAGCTTCCGCATCGACGATGTGTCTCTGAAGTAGACGTGCTGAAGGGCGGGCGGCACAGCGCCGCCCGCCCGCTCGCACCTCTCAGGGAGAGTTCTACCGAGCCGTCAGGTCGTAGACTCGCTGCATCTCCGACGGCAAGCGTCAGGAAGAGCAGCTGCAGGCGCTGATCGACTCCTCGCCGCTCGCGCTCGTGGAGTTCGGCCTGGACACGCGCATCCGACTGTGGAACCCGGCCGCTGAGCGCATCTTCGGCTGGACACGTCACGAGATGCTTGGCCGTGGCGGCTTGCCGATGGCGCCGGCATCGAAGCGCGCGGAGAGCGAGGAGCTGTTCGAGAGGGTGAGCGCGGGCGAGTCGCTCAACGACTTCGAAACCGTGCGTCGGCGCAAGGACGGAACGCTCGTCGACGTCTCAATCGCGGCCGCCCCGGTCATCGACGCATCCGGCGAAGTCGTCGGCAACATGGTCGCCTACACCGACATCACCGAGCGGAAGGCACAGGAGGCGGAGGTCCATCGTCTGAACGCCGAGCTCCACGTGCGGCTCGAGGAGCTAGCCGCATCGCGTTCGCGGATCGTTACTGCCGGCGACGTCGCGCGGCGCCGTCTCGAGCGCAATCTCCATGACGGTGCACAGCAGCGCCTGGTCACGCTCTCGTTGTCGTTGCGCGTCGCGCTCGAGAAGCTCGATTCCGACCCGGCAGCCGCGCGCGCGGCCCTCGCAGAAGGCTGCGACGAGCTTGGCCTGGCGCTCGACGAACTGCGCGAGCTTGCCCGAGGCCTCCATCCGGCATTGCTCACTGACCGCGGGCTGCGAGCCGCGATCGAGATGGTCGCGAGCCGAACGCCCGTCCCGGTCGAGATCGAGGACATCCCCGACGAGCGCCTGCCGGAGCCCGTTGAGGCGGCTGCGTATTACCTGATCGCCGAAACGTTGACCAACGTCACGAAGTATGCCCAGGCGTCCGAGGTGCATATCCGCGTGGCGTCGAGCGATGCGACTGTCGTCGTCGAAGTGTCGGACGACGGCGTCGGCGGCGCCGACCCCGCCGCCGGATCCGGCCTCCGGGGGTTGGAGGACCGAGTCGAGGCGCTGGGCGGCTCGCTCGAAATCGTCAGCCCAGCCGGCGCAGGTACGTCCCTGCGGGCCGAGATCCCGGGCAAGCTGGGCGTTTGATGGGCCGCGACCTACCCGCCGGCCATGGCACCGACCACTCGGAACGCCTCCGCACCCGACGCCACTTCGTCCGGGAGCGGGTCGTCTACTGGATCGAGCGAGAGATCGCGGCCGCAGGCGAAGAAGCGGATGAAATCTCGGCGCTCGCCCGTCTCGCGCTTGCGGATCGTCCCGCACAGGATGGGATAGCTGGCCTCGAGCGCGTCCAGGACGCTGCGCTGCGTCGGCTGGTTATCGCCGTCGAGAACGAGGTAGACCTCACCGTCCACGCCGGCGAGCGTGCGGAGGTGCTGAGGAAGCGCCACGCGGATCACTGCAGCGTCTGCGCCTCCACCGAGAGCACCGAAGGCAGATCGCGCACGATCGGCGACCAACTGTCCCCGGCGTCCGACGACGCGTAGACCTGACCGCCTGTCGTCCCGAAGTAGACGCCGCAGGGATCGAGGGCGTCCACGGCCATCGCGTCGCGCAGCACGTTCACGTAGCAGTGGCTCTGCGGCAGGCCCTTCGTGAGCGCCTCCCACTCGTTCCCGCCGGTCTTGCTGCGGTAGACGCGGAGCTTCCCGTCGGGCGGGACGTGCTCGGAGTCGCTCTTGATCGGAACGACGTAGATCGTCTCGGGCTCGTTTGCGTGGACCGCGATCGGGAACCCGAAGTCGGACGGGAGGTTGTCGCTCACCTCGTACCACTGCTCCCCGCCGTCGTCGCTCCGCATCACATCCCAGTGCTTCTGCATGAACAGGCGATCGGGGTTCGACGGGTGCATCGCGAGCCGGTGGACGCAGTGTCCGACCTCCCGATCCTCGTCCGGTAGCTGCTGCGAGCGGAGACCGCGGTTGATCGGGCGCCAAGTCTCGCCGCCGTCGTCGCTCCGGAATGCGCCCGCCGCGGAGATCGCCACAACCATTCGCTCAGGCTTGTCCGGGTCGATCAGGATCGTGTGCAGACACAGGCCACCCGCACCCGGCTGCCACTGCTCGCCCGTCTTGTGCTCGCGGAGGCCGGAGAGCTCCTCCCAGGTGCTTCCGCCGTCGGTCGAGCGGAAGAGTGCAGCATCCTCCACCCCGGCATAGACGGTATCCGGGTTGGTCGGCGACGGCTCGAGATGCCAGACGCGCGCGAACTCCCAGGGGTGCTGCGTGCCGTCGTACCACTGGTGCGTGCCGGGCACGCCGTCGTAGGTGAATTCGTTCCCTACCGCCTCCCACGTCTCCCCGCCGTCGTCGGAGCGCTGCATGACCTGCCCGAACCAGCCCGTGGACTGCGACGCGTACAGCCGGTCGGGGTCGGCCGGCGAGGCGTTGACGTGGTAGATCTCCCACCCGGTAAACAGCGGGCCGTTGACGTCCCAGTCGTCGCGTGACCCCTTCGTGGTCAGGACGAACGCACCTTTGCGCGTGCCCACGAGGAGCCGCACTTTGCTCATGTCTTCCTCCTTGTGATCTCGCCGGACATTCTTCCTAGGACGACGAATACGCGCGCTCGATCTCGACATGCGGATCGATGCACTCGGCAGATAGACCGATCGACGACGCAGGACTCATCGGTGCCGGGCCGCCTAAGAACGAGAGGTTCACCCCTTTGGCCATCGCACGGCCCGCCGATGATTGACTCCTGGGTCTTATCGACCGGCACAACGGCGCCGGTCGCTCAGGAATGCGCCGCTTCAAAGACTTGGCGCGCGAGTGGCGGCGCCGGACTTTCGGGCACCGTACCGCGCTCTGGACGATCCTTGGAGGCCTGACCGCCGTCACCCTCGATGAGCGCGCGCTCCCCCTCCGGCGTCCGCAAATTTTTGAAGCCGCCGTATCAGCGAACGCGCTCGCAGTCGCGGGCAATCTTGTCCACGCGATCGGCGTAGACGACATCGCGACCGGCACCGCACGTGATGGTGTCGCGTGCGCCGTCTCTGGCCTGCACGACGTCGCTGCCGGAGCCGGCGAGGAGCAGGTCTCGGCCTCGGCCGGCGAAGAGGACGTCATTGCCCCCGAGGCCATAAAGGACGTCGGCACCGCCGAGGCCGCGAAGCACGTCCGGCCCGGGCGTACCGCGGAGGACATCGCGGCGGGCGGTGCCCGTGCGCGTCATGCGCTTCGCCGACTGGGTCCGCGGCGCCGGGCTCGATGTCGTGGTAGCCGGCGGCGCTGATGGTTGCGGAGTCGCCGGCGGCGGCGGCGGCGGAGGAGCGGGCGATGGCGGGTCCGGCGGCGGTGGTGCTGGAGGCGGTGGAGGCGAGTCGGCCGCAGGCGTTGTGACGGTCACGGGCGTTGCCGCCTCGCCGAGATTTCCGGCGGAGTCGAGTGCGCGCACGGTGTAGGTGTACGTCGTTGTAGGCGCAACGGTCCTGTTTGTCCACGTCAACGCCGAGGTCGTTCCGAGGTAGGCGCCGTTCCGGTAGAGGTAGTACGTGGTCGAGCTCGGCTCGTCGCTGCTCGCGCTCCACATCAGCTCGACACGGAGTGGGAGGTCCAAAGCGGTTGCCGCGAGGTCGGTCGGGGGCGCCGGCGGCATGAAGTCCGCACTCGGGCGCCCGCCCTTGAGCGCGTCGCAGTCGACCACGGCGTTGTTCGCCTCGGAGATCGCCTGCCCGAAGCCGGGCAGCGAATCCTTGGGCGTCAGGTCGGCCCAGAAGGCGCCCGACTGCCAGCCGGCCAGCCGCGGCTCGTCGAAGAGTAGGAAGTTGAAGTAGGCCCCAACGTAGGGCTGGCAGGCGGCGAGGCGAATGCTGTCGCGCACCTGCGTGAACTGGTCCGGAGCAGGGGTCGTCTCGGGCGGTGGAGGCGCGTCGGGCTCACCGCCGGCGTAGTCGGGGATCACCGCCAGGCTTTCGGTACCCGCGTACGCGTCGACCTTGTCGGCGTCGATCGCGGTCTGGGAGCCACCCTCCATGTACCAGATGCTGACGCCGCCGGTTCCCGGGATCGCCTGTGCGGTGCCGTCGAAGGCGAGCCAGAGGTTGTACATGAGCTTGTTCCAGTCACCCTGCGAGAGGATCTTCGAGCCGATGTGCTTGCGCCACGGTCGCTCCGATGCCGTGAAGCCGTAGACGTGGTGCCCCACCGTGTCGAGGAGCGGCCGTGTCCGTCCGCTCGCCCGGTAGGCCTCGCCGAGTGCGCGGATGAACGCGCCCGGCGAATGCGAGCCGGCGGTGTCGTTCCCGGTCGGCGAGAGCGCCAGGCCGATGACGTGGACGTCCGCGAACGCCTCGTGGAGCACGTCGTAGCAACGCGCCAGCAGCGCCTCATAGGCGACCGGAGCGGCGGCCGCGCCGTCTCCGGCCAGCTGCGGCGACCAGAAGAGGCTCTTGTTCGGCTCATTCCAGATCACCACGTCGCGGATGGACGGAAGCCGCGTGAGCGCGTCGCGGACATAGCTGCAGTACTGGCTGCGGGCGACATCTGTCTGCGGCGCGTTCGAACCGAAGCTGTAGACCGCCAGCACGACCTTCATTCCGGACGTGGCACGGACGGCGTCCTGCAGGTCGATGACGTCGGTGTCCGCGATGCGTGTCTGGCCCGGCGCCCACTGGAGCGTGAAGCGGAAGGATTTCGCGCCAAGCTCGCGCGCCGGGGTGACCGCCTCTTGACCGATCGCCCTCGGCAGATCCTCGCTGAACCCGACGAAGAAGGACTCCCCCTCGAGCGCGGACCTCGCGGCGGCGGCACCGAGAAGCAGCGTGGCAGAAGCGGCCACCACGGCCAGCCACGCAAGCTTCACGACCCCCGAACGCATAAGTGGAGAGCCGACGCCCGGACTCGAACCGGGGACCCCCTCATTACGAGACACGCCGTGTAGTAAAGCGGGCTCCGGGGGCAGGTGGTGGCAGCCGTGGGCAGTGAATCCTGTCCACGATCGTGTTCACTCGATAGGTCGGTCAGTTCGCCGGAACGAACGAGCCTCGGGTGCCGTCATGCCACGAGACGCGAGGGGGCGGCTTCCGCCGCCCCCTCGCGCAAGCCGAGCCGAAGCCCGGATCAGCCGCCCGGCTGCGTCACGCCGTTGACCTTCAGCGTGTAACGGGCGTACTGGTTGATTGACTCGGTCGGCTCGTCGTACATGACGAGCGCCGCGACGACTCTGGCCTGCCCGCCGATGATGCTCTCAAGCGCGGTTCCGCTGAGCGTGCCCGCGAAGTTCGAGTTCACCGGAAGCGTGCCGACGAACGCCTGCTTCTTGTCAGCCGAGTAGCCGACGAGCTGCACGGTGTAGCCGTTCACGGTGATCGGCTTGATCTGGGTGAACGTCTGCCACCCGGCCAGCGACGACCCGTCGAAGACGAGCGTGCCGCCAACGGTGATGTTGTCCACCCACACGCCGGTGCCGCGCGTATTGGCGTCCGTGATGTATCGGAGAGCGAGGAGGACGGACTTTCCCGCGTAAGGGGTTAGGTCGAAGCTCTCGCTCACCCAGCCGCCACTGTCCCCATTCAGGCCGGGGCAGTTGTTCTTCAGCTTCGCGTCTGCACCCGGGTCGAGGTCGCAGGTCGTATCGGCGTTGGCGAGGCTGTGGTACGTCGCGCCACCGTCGGTCGAGACCTGCACGAAGAACGAGTCGAAGGCCGGCTCGGTGTCGTACTTGGTGTCGAACGTCAGAGTCGGGCTTCCGCTCGGAACCGTGATCGAGTGCACGATCGCCGCGTCCCTGTTGTCAGCGTCGGGAGCCGCGAAGGCGGCATTGCCCGCGTGATCGGGCGCGGTCGTCGTCACCGTCCACTCGACCGGCTGCGGCTCGAGCGACTTCGCACCCTGGAAGGAGACGGAGTTGATCTGGTCAGCCTTCAGGTACGCGCCCGCGCCGTTGCGCAGCCGGATGTAGTCCGAGCCGTTCGGAGGAGCTCCAGGCGTCTGATAGGCGTCCGGGTTGTCCCAGTTGATCGCCGCGTTCAGAGCCTTGATCTGGTAGAGCGACTCGGGGACCGAGTGGCGCAGCTTGGAGCCGGCATCGATCGCCGCATCGAGCGCCATCGCGGCCGCCCAGCGGTGCACGACAGCCTTGGCGGACGCCCGGCTACCGAGCACGTTCTGGAGCCCCGCGAACCCTTCAGCCGGGTTGCGGTGCAGCTGTGACATGAAGGCCGCGCCGTACTGGCTCGAGAGGTACTGCATGAACGAGAACGCGGCGCCGTAGTCACACAGGATCTCGCCGTCGCCCTGGTCACCCCAGAGCGTCAATGAGTTCTCCGGCCCGCCTCCACGCGGATTCGGGTTCGCATCGGTCGGGATGATGAGGTTCCCCATGAAGCACTGCAGATGGCTGTCGAAGCCGATCTGCGATACGGGGCGCGTCCCGAAGTCGTAGCCCGTGACGTCAATAGCGAAGTCTGATAGGCCCTCGTTGACCCAGTTGACCTCTTCCGGATCCTGGTAGTACTGGAGCAGGTGCTGGTACTCGTGCGCGAAGACGCCCTCGTAGAGGAACGGACGAGACGGAGCGCTAGTGCAGTTGTTGCCGGGCACCGGCTCGTGGGGCGGGTTGGCACCCGTCCGGTGGAGCCAGTCGAAGGCGTCGATCGACATCACGTTCCGGTCGAAGAGCTCGTTGAGGCCGGACGAGAAGAAACCGGCGATGTACGAGTTCCCCTGGGTGTTGTTCAGGTCGCGGAAGTTCGAGTCGCGGACGTTGTCCACGAGCACCACGGTCTTCTCTCCCGGCCCTGACGAATCCGACGGCACGCCGCCGAGCGGCGCGAGTGGCGTCTGGTTTGTGCCGTCGCGGTCGGGCGCGACGCTGAACTCCGTCGACTCCTTGGGCAGGATGTTGTTGTCGAATTGGCCGATCAGATAGTTCACCTGGTCGTCGGTGATCGTCGTGCGCGTGCCATTGCGGCAGTCGCCGGCCGGGAAGTCCGTGCCGAAGGACGTGAAGCCGTTGAAGGCCCGCGTGACTGGCGTCGCCACCCAGACCTCGCTGTGGGCGCCCGCCCCGCGCAGGGTGTACTGCTTGCGGTAGAACCCGGCGCTGTCGTCGAGTGCCACCCAGGTGCGTGTCGTCCCGATCGGCTGCTGCGCCGCCAGGAATGAGAAACCTGCGCGGTGGGCCCGCAGCCGCTTGGTCAGTTTCGCCTTACGTGCCCGCTGCTTGATCGCCTGGCGGACGAGCGTCTTCAGCGGCACGGTCTTATGGGCGTTGACCCTCACCGGAATACGTGAGTTGCGACCCAGGTAGCGGCTGACGTCAACGATCTCTCCCTTGCCGCGAGCCTGCAGATTGGCGAGGCTCTTGGCCGGGAGGACCGACTGCTTGGCAGCGCTCGCGCCGCCCACCGCCACTGTCACGGCAGCAACGAGCGCGAGTGCTGTCACAACGAGCTGGGCGTGCGTAGCGAGCCTGCGGCGCTCGCCGCTTCGTCTTGAACTCATGTGTTCTCCCTTTTGTTGCGGTAGGGGAGGTCGAGCAGGCGATGCCGCTGCTTGCCTGCAAACCAGGACTTTCTCTCAACCCTCCCCAGGACGAAGAAAGGATCC